>JBLNEU010000114.1:0-4465 GCA_050263015.1 Deltaproteobacteria bacterium
TTGAGCTTCGTCCGGGCGCCGCTCGCCTTCGCTCGCCGCGCGGCTTCCTTGCACTCCGTGGCGACGTCGATGAGATCGGAGGCCCGGATGCCGGCCGTTCCCCCCTCCCGGGCATTCCCCGCGTCGAGAACGTAGATGATGTGATGGTAGTCGACTCCATGCCCGCCTTCGTCGATGCCGGCCAGGAGGCGCGTGAGCTCCGGGAGACGGGCGGCCGTTTGCGGAGTGGGGGTGGAGCTGACCCCGACCCGCACGCCCGCGCGGAGCAGGTTGCGGATCCCCTCCATCGCGGCGGCGAAGGACCCCTTTCCCCGCAGCAGCGAGTTGGATTCCTCGTCGGGCCCCTCCAGGCTGATCTGGACCACGAGCCGTTCCCGGTGGGCGGCCAGCCGGGCGGCTCGCCCGGGCGAAAGGAGCGTTCCGTTCGTGAACAGGATCGCCTTGGAGCGCCTCGTCGCCCCGGCGACCAGGTCGAAGAGGTCGGTCCGCAGAAAGGGTTCCCCGCCGGTCAGGTAAAAGACCTCCGCTCCGAGGGAGCGGCATTCGTCCATCATCGCCAGGAGCGCCTCCGTGCGGACGCGCCGGCGGTCGTTCGCCACGCGCTCGTAGGTGTAGCAATGCCGGCAGGCCTGGTTGCACTCGTAGTTGGTGACGATCCAGACCTCGTGGAGCTTCTCCGGCCGGAGAAGGCGTGAGCGCTCCACGAGCTCGACGGTGATCGGGCGGGTGGAGAGGAACTCCTTGCGCGCGAGGTCGGCCAGGAACTTCCGCACCGCAACGTCCGCCGCGGCCTCGGAGTGCGTCTTCCCCGGCAGGCTCCGCAGCAGGTCGATCCCGGACCGGTTCAGGCAGACCCAGTTGGCGCGCGAGAGGTCGATGGCGACGTAGGCGCCGTCCTTTTCCCGGACGATGAAGTCGACGACGTGGAAGCGACCCGCGGGATCGAGGGGAAACGCCATCGAAGGCGTTACTCCTCGTCCAGGGATTGCAGCGCCTGCACGCCGTGGACCAGGGACGCCCCGCCGCGGATGACGGCGGCGACGTGGAGCGCTTCCGCCATCTCCTCGCGGGACGCGCCGGCCGAGGAGGCTCCCTTGGCGTGGACGTCGATGCAATACGGGCACTGGATGGCGTGGGCGACCGCGAAGGCGATCAGCTCCTTGGCTCGTTTGCTGAGCGCCCCTTCCGCGAACGCGGCGGCGGACCAGGCGTTGTACGCCTCGAAAGCGTCCGGCGCGTACTCCTTGAGGTCGGGAAAGGCGTTCAGATCCGTGCTGGCGTAAAAGGGGCGGGTCATGGCAGGCGTGCTCCTCCCGGCGGTACGATGTGGCGACCCCTGAAAGTCTAGCACGGATGGTACGGCGGGCCGGAATTCTTGACATCCTTCTTCCCCCCTCCTAACGTGCTTATTAGCGAATCGATGCGGGCAGGAGAGATCCTATGAAAATCGAGCTTCTCGTCGGGGACATCCTCCGTCACAAGGCCGACATGGCGGTCGTGAACCTGTTCGAAGGGGTGAAGACCCCCGGCGGCGCCGCCGGGGCCGTCGACGCCGCGATCGGCGGCGCGATCGCCTCCGCGATCAAGGACGGCGACTTCCAGGGGAAGTGGGGGGAGACGCTCCTGCTGCGGCCCGGCCGGGGGATCGCCTCTCCCCGCGTGCTGGTCGTGGGGCTCGGGAAAAAGGAGAAGTTCACCCCGGACCTCGCGCGGCAGGCGGCGCTTCCCGTGATGCGCATCGCCAGGAAGCTCAAGCTGAAAACCGTTGCATCGGTGCTTCACGGCTCGGGGGCGGGGGGCCTGGACCCGAGGACGGCCGCGCGGTTCGCCGCGCTGGGAGCCGCGCTCTCCGGCTATGAGTACGACCGCTACAAATCGGAGAAGGCGAGCCGCGTGGAGCGGTTCCAGTGGATCGAGCGGAACCGGGCGCAGGCCGGGCCGGTGAAGGCGGGCCTGGACGAAGGGGCGAGGCTCGGCGACGCGATCAACTGGGGCCGGGACCTCGTCGCTTCCCCGCCGGCGGATCTTCGGCCGGATGGTCTGGCGCGGGCCGCGAAGTCGCTCCCTGCGGGCCTGGGGGCCGCCGGGAGGAGGATCCGCGTCCGGGTCTACGGGAGGAAGGAGATCGAGTCGTGGAGGATGGGGGGGATCCTCGCCGTCGGGAAGGGGAGCGAGGTCCCCCCGCGGCTGATCGTCGCGGAATACCGCGGCGGGCGCCCCGGCGGGCCATGGACGGCGCTCGTCGGGAAAGGGGTGACCTTCGACACCGGAGGGATCTCGCTCAAGAAATGGGAAGGGATGGAGAAGATGAAGTACGACATGGCCGGCGGCGCGGGGATGCTCGCCGCGGTCCGTGCGGCGGCGGCGCTCTCGATCCCGAAGAACATCGTCGCGATCGTCCCCGCCGTGGAGAACATGCCGTCCGGTACGGCGTATCGTCCCGGGGACGTGATCCGGATGATGTCGGGGAAAACCGTCGAGGTGCTCTCCACCGACGCCGAGGGGCGGCTCATCCTGGCGGACGCCCTGACCTATGCGCGGAAGCGGTATCGGCCGGTCGCGATGGTCGACGCCGCCACGCTGACCGGGGCGTGCGTCGTGGCGCTGGGGAGCGTGGCGATGGGGATGATGGGGAACGACGAAAAGCTTTTGGCCCGGATGAAGGAGGCTTCCGCTTCCTCCGGGGAGAAGGCGTGGGAGCTTCCCCTGCACGAGGAATATTTCGAGCAGATCAAGAGCGACATCGGCGACCTGAAGAATATCGGCGGTCCGGAGGCGGGGACGATCACCGCCGGCTATTTCCTGCAGGAATTCGCGGGAGACACGCCCTGGGTCCACCTGGACATCGCAGGAGTGGCGTGGAGGGAAAAGGATAGAATGGGATATGCCCCCGGCCCGACCGGGGCGCCGGTCCGGCTCCTGGTGCAGTTCCTGTCGAACGAAGGGAAGGCCTAACGCTCCCGTCCCCGGAGGAATCGTCGATGGCGGAGACCCCCCCGTTCATGCCGAGCGAACGGCAGTACACCGATTGCCCGTACTGCACGATCCAGATCCCCGCCGAGGCGGAGGTCTGCCCGCATTGCCGGAAATTCCTCTCCCCCTCCGGGAAGAAGGCGAGCGCTCCTGCGCCACCGGAGAAGAGGGAATCCGGAATCCTGGAGCGTCTTCGGACGATGGACGGGGGGGAGGCCCTGATCGACTTTTGGATCCTCCACGGCAAGTGGATCAAGGCGGGGGGGCCGGTGCTGGCGGCACTCCTCCTTCTCTTCCTCGTCTACGGGGTCTGGGTGGGGTACAAGGTGCGCATCGTGCCGAACGCGGTGCTCCCGGTGAGGGTCGAACAGGAGAAGAAGGACCAGGCGGTACTCCTCAAGGTATTCGTGACGAACGAAGGCGAGGACGTTCCCGACCTTTCCCTGAAGTCGATCGGCGTCGTGATGGAGTTCGTCTACCGGGACGGGCGGCGGGAAAGGAAAACCGTGTTCCCGAAGACGGAGTACCGCGGGGAGGGCGCGCTGCTCCGCGGAGAGACCGGCAGCATCGAGGTCGAGGCGCCCACGAAGGAATTGAAGGAGGTCGTCCTCCGGAGCGAGGTGGTGGACCTGGGGACGGGGAGGATGCTCATCCCTCCCGGCGGCAGGAGGAGGGTCGCCCCGGGTCAGAGATAGGCCCGGTTCGGGTGGGCCTTGAGCCATCCCCGCGTCCGGAGGCAGGGAGGGCGCGGGTGCGCGCGCGCCCACCGGCGCAGCCCCGCGAGGTCGTTCCCCGTATCCACGTCGGACTCCACGGGCAGCAGGGCATACGTCATCCCCGCCCGGCGGCAGCGGGTAAGAATCGACGCGAGGACTGCCGGGGTGCTCCATTCGACATCCCGGAAAAGGAACGGGCACGGCGCGCCGAGGCCGGCAAGGTAGACCCCCCCGTCCCCGGCGGGCCCGAAGACCGCGTCCGCTTCGCCGGCGAGCTCACCGAACGCGGACCGGATCCTCGCCGCCGAGAGAGCGGGGCAGTCGGCGCCGATGAGGATCACCCTCCGCGCCCCGTCCGCGAACGCCTCCTCCGCCGCGCGCGTCATCCGTTTCCCGAGGTCGCCTCCCGCCTGCTCCCGCAGATGGAAGCAGGAATAGCGCGCGGCGAGGAAGTGCGCCTTTTCTTCCGGCGGGGCATAGAAGAGGTAACGGCGGATCCCCCGCAGGGCGGCCGCTTCGCCGGCGGCGTCCTCGAGCAGGCAGGCATAGAAATCCGCGGCCCCGCGGAGGGAAAGGGGCGGGCACATCCGCGTTTTCACCTTTCCCGGCACGGGGGCTTTCCCCAACAGGATCAGAGCGTTGTCGCCGCGCATTCCCGCGCCTCCCCCTGCGTGACGCTCCCCGGCGGTCCCGATTCCCGTTTGCCTTGGAGAAGCCGCGCAAGTAGAATACGTTGTTCGCGTCGTTTTCGCCAAGAGGAACGCCATGAAGGAAAA
>JBLNEU010000115.1:0-2863 GCA_050263015.1 Deltaproteobacteria bacterium
AGCTCGAGGTGATGCGCGACCTTGCGGACAACGTCGTCATCATCTGCTCCATCGAGAACCTCGACCCGATGGGAGTCCACACCGGGGACTCGATCACCGTCGCGCCCGCCCAGACCCTCACGGACAAGGAGTACCAGCTGATGCGTAACGCGGCGCTGCGCATCATCCGGGAGATCGGCGTCGACACGGGGGGAAGCAACATCCAGTTCGCCGTCCACCCGGACACGGGCGAGATGGTCGTCATCGAGATGAACCCGCGCGTGTCGCGGTCCTCCGCGCTGGCGTCGAAGGCCACCGGGTTCCCGATCGCCAGGATCGCGGCGAAGCTCGCCGTCGGGTATTCGCTCGACGAGATCCGCAACGACATCACGCGCGAGACCCCGGCCTCCTTCGAGCCCACGATCGACTACGTGGTCACGAAGATACCGCGCTTCACGTTCGAGAAGTTTCCGCAGACCGAGGACGTCCTCGGAACGCAGATGAAATCGGTCGGCGAGGTCATGGCGATCGGCCGCACGTTCCGGGAGTCGCTCCAGAAGGCGCTGCGGTCCCTCGAGACAGGCGTCTACGGGCTCGACCCGGTCCTGCCGGACGCGCCGGCGGCGTCTCCCGGCGCAGAGGACGCCAGGCGCAGGGCCATCGAGCAGAACCTGCGCCGCCCCAACTCCCGCCGGCTCCTCTACATCGGCGAGGCGCTCCGCAACGGTTTCCGCATCGAGGAGATCAACCGGATGACGGGAATCGACATCTGGTTTCTGGAAAACATCCGCCAGATCGTCGAGGAGGAGAACGAGCTGCGGGCGGCGCGCGAGACGTACCGGGCCCTTCGCGGAGGCGCGGCGGCTTCGGCAGGCGAAACCGAGACGCTGCGCCGGGCCAAGCTTCACGGCTTCTCGGACAGGCGGCTCGCCGCCCTGCTCGGGATGACGGAGGACGAAGTCCGCGCGGTGCGCCGAAGGGCGGGCATCCGGCCCGCCTTCAAGCGCGTCGACACGTGCGGGGCCGAGTTCGAGGCGCACACGCCGTACCTGTACTCGACCTACGACGCCGAGGACGAGACGAGGCCGTCCGGGCGCAAGAAGGTCGTCATCCTCGGCGGCGGGCCGAACCGGATCGGGCAGGGGATCGAGTTCGACTACTGCTGCGTTCACGGCGTCTTCGCCCTCCGGGAGGAAGGGTACGAGGCGATCATGGTCAACTGCAACCCCGAGACGGTGTCGACCGACTACGACACCTCCGACCGCCTCTATTTCGAGCCCCTCACCAAGGAAGACGTCCTCGCGATCATCGAGGCGGAAAAGCCGGAAGGGGTGATCGTCCAGTTCGGCGGACAGACCCCGCTCAAGCTCTCCGTCCCGCTCGAGAAGGAGGGGGTCCGCATCCTCGGGACGTCGCCCGACAGCATCGACCGCGCCGAGGACCGCGAGCGGTTCGCGGCGCTCCTCGACAAGCTGGCCTTGAGGCAACCGCCCAACGGGATGGCCCGGTCCGGCGAGGAGGCGGTGGCGATCGCGCGGCGGATCGGCTACCCGGTCCTCATCCGCCCGTCCTACGTCCTGGGCGGCCGGGGGATGGAGATCGTCCACGACGAGGAGGGGCTGAGGCGGTACCTGGCCGAGGCCGTCCAGGCGTCGGAGGAGCGGCCGGTCCTGGTGGACAAGTTCCTCGAGGACGCGATCGAGATCGACGTGGACGCCATCTCCGACGGCGAGACGGTCGTCGTCGGCGGCATCATGGAGCACATCGAGGAGGCGGGCGTCCATTCGGGCGACTCCGCGTGCTCCCTGCCTCCCCACTCGATCTCCGAAACGATGATCGCCGAGATCTCCCGCCAGGCGACGGCGCTGGCGAGGGAACTCGAGGTCGTCGGGCTCATGAACGTCCAGTTCGCCATCAAGGGGGGGGACATCCACATCCTCGAGGTGAATCCGCGCGCCTCCCGGACGATCCCCTTCGTCAGCAAGGCGATCGGGGTGCCGCTGGCCAAGCTCGCGGCCCGGGTGATGGTCGGGCGGAAGCTCGCGGAGCTCGGTTTCACGCGGGAGGTGCGGCCGTCGCACGTCAGCGTCAAGGAGGCGGTCTTCCCCTTCATCAAGTTCCCAGGCGTCGACACGCTGCTCGGGCCCGAGATGAAGTCGACGGGCGAGGTGATGGGGATCGACACGAAATTCGGACGGGCCTTCGCCAAGGCGCAGATCGCCGCCGGGACGCTTCTGCCGCGGGCCGGGAAGGTGTTCATCAGCGTCCGCGACGAGGACAAGGAGGGGGTGCTCTCCGCCGCACGGATGCTCCACGAATGCGGGTTCGTCTTCACCGCCACGCAGGGGACCGCGGAATTTCTCGGCCGGCACGGGATCCCGGCGGACGCCGTGCTGAAGGTCAACGAGGGGCGGCCGCACGCGGCCGACCTCATCAAGAACGGCGAGATCGCCCTGGTCATCAACACGCCTCTCGGAGCCCGGTCGAAGGCGGATTCGTACTACATCCGCCGGACGGCGCTCGTGTACAACATTCCCTACTTCACGACGCTGTCCGCGGCGCGGGCGGCCGCACACGCGATCGCGCACCTGCTCCGGGAGGACCTCTCCGTCCGAAGCCTCCAGGAGTACCACGGCCGCGCATGACCCCGGCCGACGCCCCCGCGATCCAGTTCGTCAAAGGGGTCGGGCCGAAGCTCGCGGAGAAACTCGCCGCCCGCGGGATCAAGACGCCGCGGGACGCGCTCTTCTTCTTTCCGAAGGGATACGAGGACCGGCGCCGGATCGTCCCGATCAGGTCCCTGAAACCCGGGATGACCGTCCCCGTCAAGGGGCAGGTGACGGGAACGTCCGGCGGAGGACGCGGGTTCGGGGGGCCGCGGGTC
>JBLNEU010000116.1:0-2804 GCA_050263015.1 Deltaproteobacteria bacterium
GAGGCGGTGGCCTCCCCCTCCATGATCATCCGCATGGCGTCGCGCATGCCGTCGGCGGAGGGATCCTTCCCCGCCGAAACCTCCGAGATCGCCTCCCGGATGTTGCGGAAGCACCGGAGGACCGGCTGACGGGGGTCGATGAGAGACAAAAAGTTTTCGAGGATCCGCATGCCGTACTGCGTGAGGATCGACTCGGGGTGGAACTGGACTCCGAAGATCGGCCGGGATACGTGGCGAACGCCCATCACCTCGCCGTCCTCGGACTCCGCGCTGACCTCCAGCACGGCCGGAAGCGAGGCCTTCTCCAGGGCGAGCGAGTGGTACCGCGTGGCGGTCAGCGGGTTTTCGAGGAGGGAGAAGATCCCCTTCCCGTTGTGGCGGATCCGGGAGGTCTTGCCGTGCATGAGCGTCTGCGCGTGAACGACCTTCCCGCCGAACGCCTGCCCGATGCACTGGTGGCCGAGGCAGACTCCGAGGATGGGGACGCGGTCCGCGAAAGCGCGGATCGCCTCGAGCGAGATGCCGGCGTGGTCCGGGCCGCCGGGGCCGGGGGAAACGACGATCCCGGACGGGCCGACGGCGGCGAGGTCCGCGACGGAAACCGCATCGTTCCGGAAGACCCGGACTTCCGTTCCCAGCTCGCACAGGTACTGCACGAGGTTGTAGGTGAACGAATCGTAATTGTCGATGACGGCGATCACGCGCGCCCCCTCCGTCCCTCGTCGACCCCGATCGCGCGGAAGAGGATCCGCGCCTTGCTCCGGATCTCCTCCCACTCTTTTTCCGGGTCCGAGTCGGCGACGATCCCGGCGCCGGCCTGGATCACGGCCTCGCCGCCCCGCATCACGATGGTGCGGATCGTGATGCAGAAGTCCATGCTTCCCTGGAGATCGAAATATCCCACCGCGCCCGCGTAGACGCCCCTTCGGAAGGGCTCGAGCTCCTCGATGATCTCCATGGCCCGCACCTTGGGGGCGCCCGCCACCGTACCGGCGGGGAAGGCGGCACGGAGCACGTCGAAGGCGGAAAGCCCCTTTCGGAGCCGTCCGACCACGTTCGACACGATGTGCATCACGTGGGAGTACCTCTCCACCGCCATCAGCTCGTCCACCTTCACCGATCCCCATTCCGCCACGCGCCCGACGTCGTTGCGGCCGAGATCCACGAGCATCACGTGCTCGGCGATCTCCTTGGGGTCGGACAGAAGTTCGCCCTCCAGCCGCCGGTCCTCCTCGGGAGTCGCCCCGCGGGGGCGGGTCCCCGCGATCGGCCGCAGCTGCACGAGATCCCCCTCCAGGCGCACGAGGATCTCCGGCGATGAGCCCACGACGGCCAGATCGCCCATTTTCAGCAGGTACATGTACGGCGACGTGTTCAGCGCGCGAAGCACCCGGTAGACCTCCGAGGGCGAGCGGTCCGTGCGCAGCCGCGCCCGGTTGGAAAGCACGACCTGGATGATCTCCCCGTCCCGTATGTACTCCTTGGCCTTTCGCACGCTGGAAAGGAACGTCTCCTTCGGGACCTCGAAGACAGGCTCCCCCGCGACTTCCTCGCGGAGGATCTCCGACCAGGGGAGCGGACCCGTAAGGATTCCGCGCACCTCCTCGATGGAACGGCGGCACCGGTCGTAGGCCTCGCCCGCCCCTCCGCCTTCCGTCGCTTCACCGTAGGCGACGATGAGGACCGTGTGCTTCACGTTGTCGAAGACGACCAGCCGGGAAGGGAAGTTGAAAATTGCGTCCGGCGTCCCCTCGGGGGGATGGGTGTCGGGGATCTTCTCGATGTGGCGTACGTAGTCGTAGCCGAGGAAGCCCACGGCGCCTCCGGAAAGCCTCGGCAGCCCCGCCGCCTGCTGATACCGGATCCCGGAGAGGATCTCCGCCAGCGGCTTCAGGGGATCCCCGTCCTGCGGGAGGACGCTCTCCGTCCGCCCCTTACGGACCGTCACCGTCTTCCCGTCCGCGCGATACGTCAGGTACGGGTCGAACCCGATGAAGGAGTACCTCGCCCACTTCTCCCCCCCCTCCACGCTCTCCAGGAGGAAGTGGTCGTCCGGGAACCTCGTCGCGATCTTGAGGTATGCGGAAACCGGCGTCTCGAGGTCGGCGTGGAATTCCTGCCAGACCGGGATGACGGAGTACGACCTCGCATGCGACACGAAATCCTCTTTCGTCGGGCAGATCCTCATCCCGCTTCCCCCTGCGTCAGGAATGCGTCGATCTTCATCTCCTTCTTGAGCCTCCGCACCGTCTTCCTCGCCGCCTCGGCATCGGGGTACGGCCCCGCGACGACGCGGAATACCTTCTCCCGGTTCTTCTTCGCCGCAGAAACGATCCGGACGGCGTATCCCGCCTTGTCCAGCCGCTTCCGGAACGCTTCCGCCGCCTTCTTGTCGCGGAAGGATCCCGCCTGCACGGAGTATTTCCGGACGCCGGATCCCGCCGCGGCCGCCGATCCGCGCGAGGCGGCGTCGTCTTTCTTCGCCGGCTTCACGAGGGGAACCGTCGTAGGATCCTTTTTCGCAAGCGTCTCCTGAAACGTCAGCTTTTTTTCGACCTCGTTCACGGTGGTCGAAGCAAAGGGAGGAGGGACGACGGGGACCTTGAGCGTCTCCTCCGAATACGCGCCGAGGTCTTTCCGGATATCGACCGCGGGGGAGCTCTTCACACCGCGGACGTCGGGGGCGGCCGCGCGCTTTTCGACGAACCTTCCGACCTGAAGCCCGATGACGAACACCGCGGCCAGTACGACGACCGCGCCGACGGCGAAGAATGCGAACGAGTGTCCTTCCCCTTCCCCCCGGC
>JBLNEU010000117.1:0-4320 GCA_050263015.1 Deltaproteobacteria bacterium
CGCGGTCCAGCCGCCTCCCGGCCCCGAGAACTTGAGCGGCCTGCCCGGCTGCCGGTCCGTCCCGCCCGCCGGCGATGCCACGTCGACGACCATGCCGCGCGCCGCCGCGTTGGGATGGAACAGCGCCTCGTCGAGGTCGAGAACCGGCGAGATGCAGACATCCTTCCCCTCGAAGAACCGTTCCCACTCCCTGCGCGGCTTCGTCGCGAATATCCCGGCGAGTTCCCCCTTGACGCGCGCCCCCTCGTCGCCGGCGGCGTACTGGAGCCCGGCGAGATCGTCCCGGCCCAGCGCCGACACGAGCCCGTTCCAGAACCACGGCTCCAGGGAGCCGACGCTGACGTACCCCCCGTCCGCGCACCGGTACGTCTCGTAGCACGGGAACATCCCGGTCAGGATCGCGTTGCCCCGCTCCGGGTTCGGCGCTCCCGCGAGGCCCGCGACCGCGTGGAACGCCAGCATCGCCATCGATCCGTCGGTCATCGAGACGTCCACCCACCGGCCTTTTCCGGTGGCGTGCCGCTCGACGAGCGCCATCAGGATCCCCGAGAGGGCCATCATCGCGCCGCCGAAGAGGTCGCCGATCTGCACGGGCGGGATCGCGGGGGGACCGCCGGCTCGCCCGGACATTCCCAGGATCCCCGCGTACGAGACGTAGTTGATGTCGTGCCCGGCGACGTTCCTCATCGGGCCGGTCTGCCCGTACCCCGAGATCGAACAGTAGACGAGCCGCGGGTTGCGCGCGGAGAGCGTCGCGTAGTCGACGCCCAGCCGCTCCGCCACGCCGGGCCGGAACCCCTCGACGACGACGTCGGCGCGGTCGGCCAGGGCCCGGAAGATCTCCTTCCCTTCGTCCGTCTTCAGGTTCAGCGTCAGGCTGCGCTTGCCGCGGTTCAAGTACCGGTCCGACGGCGACAGCCCCGGCTCCTCGCCCGCGAACGGGTTGCGCACCCGGGGCTCGGGCTCGTCCACCTTGACGACGTCCGCGCCATGGTCGGCCATCATGAGCGTGCAGAACGGCCCCGGCAGCTGCAACGACAGGTCCAGGACCGTGATTCCGGCGAGCAGGGACATCCGCGTCTCCTCCGAAACGTCTTGTGCTATCGTGAAACCCGTATGGACGCCGGGCTCCCGATCTCGACCGACCGCGCGATCTTCGTCGCAGACGCCCACCTCAACCGGGACGACGACGATACCCTGGCGTTCGTCGCGCTGGCCGAGCGGGCGGCCTCCGAAGGCGCCACGCTCTTCCTGCTGGGCGACATGTTCGACTTGTGGTTCGGAGCCCCGGGGCTCGTCTTCGGATTCCAGGCGCCGGTGATCGCCCGCCTGCGGGAGCTGCGCCGCGAAGGCCTGCGGCTATATTACGCGGAGGGGAACCGGGATTTCTATTTGAAAAAGGCGCACGCCGGGACCACGTTCGACGCCGTCTCGGAGGGCGCCATGCGGGCGGCGGTGGGTCCTTTTCGCGTCCACATCTCCCACGGCGACGAGGTCAACCGCGCCGACCTCTTCTACCGGTTCTGGAAGGGGCTCTCCAAGAATGCGGTCGCCTACCGGCTCCTCTGTCTCATCCCGGCGCCGGTCGCCCTTCCGCTCACGGTGCGGATGGAGCGGACGCTCCGGCAGACGAACCTCCGGTTCAAGGGGGACTTTCCCGAGCAGGACTGCCGGAACTACGCCGCGCGCCTGTTCGACGCGGGGATCGACTTCGTGATCCTGGGGCATTTCCACCGGGAGTTCCTCGTCCGGTCCGCGGAGGGGACGCCGGGGAGGACCCTCGCGATCCTGCCGTCGTGGCGCGAGGCCCGGCGCCACTTCTACCTGACCGCGGCCGGCGACTTCGGCTTCCGTTCCTACCGCCCCGGCGAGCCGCTGATCCCCTGAGGCATCGCTCGCAGAATGCCGTTTCAAAGAGGTCAGCGATGATCGCGCGGCCGCGCGGCGTTCCTAACGGGTCTGCGGCAAACGTCTGAACGTGCCGGCGATCTCGAGCATCTTCCCCGTCCATCGCGGCTCTTCCGCAAAAAAGACCACGGCGCCGGCGGGTTCGAGGCGCTTGACCTCATAGGCGACGAGAAGGTCCTCCGTCTCCTCTGCGATCGTCGCTCCGTTGTCCGCGAAATGCTCCTGCAGCTTCTTCCGCCGGATCCGGAATCCGTCCTCCTCCATCGCGTTTCGGAATCTCTCCAAGCGGACGGATTCCGGGGGACAACTCTGGGAGCCGAGCGGGCCGTCAGCCGCACAGCTGGCGACGGCGTCGTTCCTCAGGAATGTTTCAAGATCGCGCGCCTGCTCCCAGTCCCGGTGAACCTCGACGAAGATCACCTCCCTGCCGCGCGGGTCGATATCCCCCAGGCCCGCGGGCATGAACCCGCCGCCTGGCAACGACGGGAATTTCCGGAATCGGAACTCGCCCGGATACTCGAACTCGTAGCCGAATTCAAGATCCTGGACCCTGAAGCGTCCCGGCGCGGACCGGACGGCACGACCTTGTCCCTCCGGGTTCTCCGCGTCGGCGCGGCACGGCAAGACCGCCGCAATCGCCCAAACAGCCAGAAGCGCCACATTCATCCCGAAGAGCGGGAGTATCCGACGTAACGACATGCGCGGGCCTCCAGTGGGAGATGACCGCGGGGCACGCTCACAAGCGTAGCCGGGACGCCGCGGCCTGGAGCGCAGGGGGATCCCCCGGAGGCGCGGCGCCTGCCGGGCGCTCTACTTCACGATTCCCCGCTGCAGCGCGAACCGCATGAGCAGCGCGCGGGAGTGGATGTCGAGCTTGTCCTGAATGTTGGCGTAGTGGGCAATGACGGTCTTGACGCTGATGTCGAGGACGCCCGCGATGTCCTTGTGGCTGGACCCCTCCGCGACGAGCTTCAAGACCTGCTTCTCCCGGTCCGTCAGCCGCTCGTACGGGTCGTCCACCGAGGCCGATTTCCCGTTCCGGTAGTCGTCGATGAGCGTGGACGCGATCGCCGGGTAGAGGTACGACTCTCCCCGCGCCACGGCCCGGATCGCCGTGATGAGGTCGGTGCCCACGGCGTGCTTGAGGATGTACCCCGAGACGCCCGCCTTGATGAGCCGGCTCACGTACTCCTTGTCGTCGTACTGGCTCAGGATCAGGATCCTGATCTCCGGGTGGCTCTTCTTGATCTCGACCGCCGCCTCGAGCCCGCCGAGGCCGGGCATCGCGATGTCCAGGAGAACGATGTCGGGCCGGAGCTTGTCGGCCTTCTGGATCGTCTCCTTGCCGTCCGACGCCTCTCCCGCCACTTCCACGTCGTCGTGGCGCTTGAGGATCGCGATCACCCCTTCGCGCACCAGCGCGTGGTCGTCCGCCACCAGGATCTTCGTCTTCGCCATCGGCTCCCGTCCCCCGTCTCGGCTACGGCCGCGGCGCCGGAACCCCCTCGAGCGGTATCGGGACGAAGACCTCGATGCGGGTCCCCACCCCCGGCTCCGACTTCACGGACAGCTTCCCGTCCAGGAGGGAAATGCGCTCCTCCATCCCCAGGAGCCCGAGCCCCCTGACCCGGCCCGTCTTGAACGACTCGAAGACCTTCTCCGAGTCGAAGCCCCTGCCGTCGTCCTCGATCTCCATCTCGATGCTGTCGTCCCCGAAGATCACCGACACGGAGACGTTCTTCGCGTCGGCGTGCTTGCTGATGTTGATGATCGCCTCCTGGACCACCCGGAACAGGACGAGCTCGACCCGCGAGAAGTCGAGGACTCCCCGCGAGCGCGCCTTGAGCTCCTCGCAGTTCCCCGCCGTCGTGAAGGAGAAGCGTCCCCCCCGTTCGCCGATGTGCCGCTCCAGGACCCACTTGATCGCCGATTCCAGCCCGAGGTCGTCCAGGACCGGCGGGCGCAGGTCCCGGATCATCTGGTGGAGCCCCTTGAGCATCAGGAGGCACTGCTCCCGGATCTGCATGAGCTGCTTGCGGACCGGGTCGTACGCCGAGAAATGGATCCCGATCCCGTCCAGCGAGATCAGGATGGCGTTCAGCGACTGGCTCGTGTCGTCGTGCAGCTCCCGGGCGATCCTCTTGCGCTCCTCCTCCTCGGCGGTGATGATCTCGCGAAGCAGGATGGCGAGCTTCTCCCGGCTCTTCTGCAGCTCCTCCGTCCTCTCGGCGACCCGGGTCTCCAGCTGGTCGCTGTGCCGCTGGATGCTCTCCAGCGACCGGGCGAGCTTGGCGCGCATGTCGTCGAAGCTGCGGCCGAGCGTCCCGATCTCGTCCCGCGACGACGCTTCCACCGGGTCGTCGAGGTTTCCCCCGGCGATCCTCTCGGTCGCGTCGATCAGGGAGCGCACGG
>JBLNEU010000118.1:0-7122 GCA_050263015.1 Deltaproteobacteria bacterium
CTCGACGCGGCCCGGGAAAGGCTGGGCGGCTATCCCCAGGTCCGGCCGGTCCACGCCGACTTCGCCGACCTCGACCGCCTGCGGGAGGCGGCGGACGGGCGCGCCTTCGACGGGATGCTCCTCGACCTCGGGATATCGTCGGTCCAGCTCGACGACCCGGAACGCGGTTTCTCGTTCCGCGCGGACGGTCCCCTCGACATGAGGCGCGACCCCGGCGCCGGGGGGCCGACGGCGGCGGACATCCTCCGGCGCGCATGCGAGAAGGAGCTGGCGGACATCTTCCACCGGTTCGGGGAAGAGCGGTTCTCGCGGCGCGTTGCCCGGGCCGTCGCGGAGACGAGGAAGCGGGAGCCGATCCGCCGGACCGCGGCGCTGGCGGACCTCGTGAGCGCGGCGATCCCGCGAAAGGCGTGGCCCCGGAACATCCACCCGGCCACGCGGGTGTTCCAGGCGCTCCGCATCGCGGTCAACAGGGAGCTGGAATCGCTGGCGGACTTCCTCGACCGGTTCGTCGATCACCTGGCGCCGGGGGGGCGGGTGGCGGTGATCAGCTTTCACTCCCTGGAGGACCGGATGGTCAAGACGGCGTTCCGCGCGGGATCGTCTGGGGAGGCGCCGGCCCTCGCGGTCCTGACGCGCAAGCCCTGGCGTCCGGGCGAGGACGAGATCTCCCGCAATCCGCGCGCCGCGAGCGCAAGGCTGCGGGCGGCCCGGCGCATCTGACCCCAAGGAGGGAGTCATGAGAAGGGTCATGGTCGGTCACGGCGGGGCGATGATCGTGGAGGTACGGCGGCAGGCCCCGGTCTTTCCGGCGCTCCCGCGCCGCCGCGGCGTCCTGGCGCTGGCCGCCTTCCTGCTCGGCGTGGCGCTGTTCAACGTCTGGCTGTCGGGTCGCTACTACCGGCTCGGCTACGCCGTCACCGCCGCGCTCGAGGAGAAAAAGGCGCTGGAGCGCGAGCGGGATTTGCTGAAGACGGAGATTCTCACGCTCCGGAGCCCGGCGCGGATCGAGGCGATCGCGAAGTCCCAGCTCGGGATGGTGGATCCCCAGACCGAAAGGATGATCCGGTGAAATGAACCGCCGCGCGCGGATCGTTATCGGCGGGCTGGCCGCGGTCTACCTGCTCATCGTCCTGCGCGCGTTCCACATCCAGGTCCTCGGCGTCCGCGGAATCAGGGATCGGGGGGCCAGGCAGTACTGCGCGAACATCCCCCTTGTCCCGAAGCGCGGCGTGATTCTCGACCGCACCGGCAGCGAGATGGCGGTCAGCCTTTCGACGAAATCGATCTTCGTCCAGCCCGCGAAGCTTTCCTCCCCCGCGGCCGCGGCGGACCTGCTGGCGCCCCGGGTCGGGCGGCCGGCGGCCGAGCTCCGGAAGCTCTTGGCCTCGGAGAGGAGCTTCATCTGGATCCGCCGGCAGATGCCGTCCGCCGAGGCCGACGACGCGGTCCGGGAGGTCCGGGCCGCGCTGGGCGGCGGCAAGCGGCGGGGCGGCGACGACGGGATCGGAACGGTGGAGGAGCCGAAGCGGTTCTATCCCAACCGCGAGCTCGGCGCGTCGATCCTCGGCTTCACCGACGTGGACAGCGTCGGGATCGAGGGGGTCGAGCTCTCCCTCGACAAGTACCTGAGGGGAGAGCGGGGCTACCTCGTCTGCGAGCGGGACGCCCGCGGCCAGGTGATCGCCCCGGCCGGCGGGCCGGCGGAGGCGGCCGCGAACGGCCACTCGGTCGTCCTGACGATCGACCGGAACGTGCAGCACGTGGCGCAGGCCGAGCTCTCGGAGACGGTCCGGAAATACAACGCCCGCGGCGGGACCGCCGTGGTGATGCTTCCGAAGACCGGCGAGATCCTGGCGATGGCCACGGTTCCGACGTTCAATCCCAACGCCGTCGCGGACGCGAAGGTGGAGGACCGGAAGAACCGGGCCATCACCGACAGCTTCGAGCCGGGCTCGACGTTCAAGATCTTCACGCTGGCGGCCGCGCTGGAGCTGGGGGCGATCGACGTGTCGGAGCGGATATTCTGCGAGAACGGCGCGTACCGGTACGCCGGCCGGGTCATCCACGACACGCACCGCTACGGCTGGCTCACCGTTCCGGACGTCATCAAGTTCTCGAGCAACATCGGCGCGACCAAGATCAGCGATAAAATGGACGGAGGGCGCTTCGCCGACATGATCCGGTCTTTCGGCTTCGGGACGCGGACGGGGATCGAGCTGACGGGGGAGATGGGGGGCCTCGTCCCCGGGCGGGACGCGTTCAGCAAGATCCGCCGTGCGACGGTGTCGTTCGGCCAGGGGATCGCCGTCACGCCCCTTCAGCTGTGCGGCGCGATGGCGGCCATGGTCAACGGCGGGAAGATCATGAAGCCGTACCTGGTCCGCGAGATCCGGGGGCCGGAGGGGAAGGTCGTCGTGCGCGGGGAGCCCCGGGAGCTGCGGCGGGTCATCTCCCCGAAGACGTCGTCGCGGATCCGGGAGATCCTCGGGAAGGTGGTCCAGGAGGACGGCACGGGGACGCAGGCCCGCATCAAGGGGTTCATCGTCGGCGGGAAGACGGGCACCGCGCAGAAGGTCGAGATCGGAACCGGGCGTTATTCCCCCACCAAGCGCATCGCGTCGTTCATCGGCTTCCTGCCGCTCCAGGACCCGGAGCTTCTCATCCTCGTCATCATCGACGAGCCGAAGGGACAGGTGTACGGCGGCGTGGTGGCCGCGCCCGCGTTCAACCAGATCGCGGTCAAGACGGCGTACTACCTCGGCATCCCGCCGACCGAGACCGTCGTCGGCGGGGCCGTGGCCCGCGACGATGCGCGGGCGTCCGGAAAGGTCCGCCTGGCCTCGGCGCGGGCGCCGGAAGGGCCGCTCGTCATGCCGGACCTGCGGGGATTGTCCATGGGCCGGGTCGTCGACGTGATGGGACGTTACTCGGTGAAGCTTTCTCTCGAGGGCACGGGCGTCGCGAGGCGCCAGTCGCCCGAAGCCGGGGCGCTCCTGCTCCCGGGCGCCGAGTGTGTCATCGCCTTTTCCGGGGACCCGGAGAGACAATGAGGCTCGGGGAACTCCTGAAGGACGTTCCGGCCGACGGGAACGCCCGCCGCGACCTGTCCGTCGGCGGGATCGCCGTCGATTCCCGGAAGGTGCGCGCCGGCGACCTTTTCGTGGCCCTCCGCGGCGGGAAGACCGACGGCCACGACCATCTCGCCTCCGCGGCGCGGGCGGGCGCCGTCGCTGCGCTCGTGGAACGGGATGTGCCGTCCCCGCCGCTGCCGTGCGTGCGCGTTCAATCGACGGCGGCGGCGCTGGCGCGGACGGCGGCCAGTTTCCACGGCGATCCGTCGGCGCGGCTCACGGTGGTCGGCGTGACGGGGACGAACGGGAAGACCACGACGACCTACCTTCTGGAATCGATCGTCGCCGCGGCCGGGGGCAAGGCGGCTGTGATCGGCACGATCAACTACCGGCTCGGCGGGGAAGTCATCAGAACGGGGCTTACGACCCCGTTCCCGCACGAGCTCCAGGAACTCATGGCGGCGGCGGTGGCCGGCGGCGCCACCCATCTCGTCATGGAGGTCTCGTCCCACAGCGCGGCGCAGGGGCGGATCGAAGGCGTCCGGTTCGACGCGGGGATCTTCACCAACCTGTCCCACGACCACCTCGACTTCCACGGGGACATGGAGTCGTATTTCGACGCCAAGGCGTCGTTCTTCCGGAAGTACATCCCGGCGGGCGGAAAGAGGGCGGGCATCGCCGTGAACGCGGACGACGCGTACGGGCAGCGGCTTGCGCGGGAGTTCCCGCGCAGCCTCTCGTTCGGTTCTTCGCGGCAGGCGGCGGTGCACCCCCGAGACGCGACGATGACGTGGGAGGGAAGCCGGCTGATCCTCGCGACCCCCTCGGGGGAGATCGATCTCCGGACGCGGCTGATCGGGGCGTACAACATCTCCAACGTGATGGCGGCCGTCTGCGGCGCCCTCCTCGTCGGCGTTCCCGCGGACGCCATCCGCGCCGGGGTCGAGCGCCTGCGGACGATCCCCGGCCGGATGGAGGAGATCCCGAACGGGCTCGGGCTCCACATCTACGTCGACTATGCGCATACCCCCGACGGCCTGGACCGGATCCTTTCGGCGCTGCGCGGCCTCGCGCCGGAGCGCCTCATCACGGTCTTCGGGTGCGGCGGGAACCGGGACCGGGCGAAGAGGCCCGAGATGGGGCGGATCGCGGCGCGGCGGTCGGACGTCGTCGTCGTGACGTCGGACAACCCGCGCAACGAGGACCCCGGGGCGATCCTGCGGGAGATCGTTCCCGGCCTCCTGGCTGCGGGATTCGTGGAGGCGCGGGGATCGGTCCCGCTGACGCGGGACTCCGCCTTGCCTACACCGGGCTCCGCCGGCCGGGGCGGGGGATATTTCGAGGTCATCGAAGACAGGAAAGCGGCGATCGCGCGGGCCCTGGCGCTGGCGCGTCCGGGGGACACGATCGCGATCGCCGGGAAAGGACACGAGAATGTCCAGATCGTCGGGGACCGACGCCTGCCGTTCGACGACCGGGAGGCGGTCCGGGGGCTGCTTGCCGGCCTCGGGGCGCATGACGCTTGAGGACGTGATCGGCGTCATCCACCCCGTGAGGGGCGGGGGCCCGTTTCCGCCGCGCACGCGCATCGGGCGGGTCACCGCGGACAGCCGCGAGGTGACGCCCGGCGCGCTCTTCGTCGCGCTTCCGGGGGAACGGGTCGACGGCGCTGTTTTCGTGGAGGAGGCGTTCCGCAAGGGAGCGGCGGCCGCAATCGTCTCGGAGGAGGGGGCGAAAAAGATCCCGGAGGCGACGCGGGCCGAAAAGCCCGTCTTCGTCGTCGACAGTCCCGTCGAGGCGCTCGGCGACCTGGCCAGGGCGCACCGGCAGCGTCTCCGCCGCATCCCGCTGGTCGGGATCACGGGGAGCTCCGGGAAGACATCGACCAAGGAGATGCTGGCGGCGCTCCTGTCGCGCAGCCGGACCGTGCTGCGGAACCCCGGGAATCGCAACAACCTCATCGGCATGCCCCTGGCCCTCCTCGAGCTGTCCGAGGAGCACGACGCGGCGATCATGGAGATGGGGACGAACCGTCCCGGCGAGATCGCGCGCCTGTGCGCCATCGCCGCCCCCGACATCGGGATCGTCACGAACATCGCCCCGGCCCATCTCGAGGGGCTCGGGACCCTCGAGGGGGTGGCGCGGGAGAAGGGGGACCTCTACAGGTCGCTTCCGGAGTCGGGCATCGCCGTCGTGAACGCGACGGACCTCCGGGTGGTCCGCGAGTCGGGGAGGTGCCGGGCCGCCAAGCTGTACTATGGCGTCGCCCTCAACGAGTTCTCGGGGCGGATCGTGTCGCTCGCGGACGACGGGATGCGGGTCGCCATCCGGACGCCCTCCGGCGAATTCGCGGCGGACCTGCCCGTGACGGGCGAGCACAACATGATGAACGCGCTCGCGGCGGCGGCAGCCGCCTATGCCCTGGGCCTGCGGCCCGCGGAGATGGAGGACGGCTTCTCCAGCCTCGCCGCGGTGTGGGGAAGGTCGCGCCCGGTCCCCTTGAGAGGCGGGGGCCTTCTCATCGACGACACGTACAACGCGAACCCCGCGTCGATGGAGGCGGCCCTCCGGAACGCGAAGGCGATCCGCCGGGGCCGGCGCTTCGTCGCGGTCCTCGGGGACATGCTCGAACTCGGGGAGGCGTCCCCGTCGTCGCACTTCCGCATCGGGCACTTCCTCTCCGGGATGGAGGTGGACCTCCTGTTCACCTTCGGCGACGAGGCCGCCGCGATCGCCCGCGGCGCGGTCGAGGGCGGGCTGGACCCCGAGGCCGTGATGCACACCGGCGACCGGGAGCGGCTGCGCGCGATGGTCGCGGAGGCGCTGCGCGACGGCGACGTGGTCCTCGTCAAGGCGTCCCGCGGGATGCGCCTGGAGGGGATCGCCGCGGACATCGAAAAGGAGCGGGCGTAGGAAGGCCATGCTGTATCATCTCCTCTACCCCCTGCACCTGGACTACTCCTTCTTCAACGTCTTCCGGTACATCACGTTCCGCACCATCTACGCGGCGATCACGGCGCTCCTGCTCTGCTTCGTCATCGGCCCCTGGCTGATCCGGGAGCTCGGCTCCCACCAGATCGGGCAGACGATCCGGCGGGACGGGCCGGAGCGGCATCTCGCCAAGGAGGGGACGCCGACGATGGGCGGGCTCCTCATCGTCCTCGCCGCCGTCGTCCCGACGCTGCTTTGGGCCAACCTGACGAACCCGTACATCTGGATCGCCGTCTTCGTGACCGTCGGGTTCGGGACGATCGGCTTCATCGACGACTACAAGAAGGTGATCCGGAAGGACCCGAAGGGGATGAGCGCGAAGGCGAAGTTCCTGAGCCAGGTCGGCCTCGCGCTGGTGGCCGCGCTGATCATCTCGATGGACATCGGCATCCAGGCCAGGGTGAGCGTCCCGTTCTTCAAGAAGCTCAATCCCAACCTCGGGATGTTCTACGTTCCCTTCATCGTCCTCGTCATCGTCGGCGCCTCCAACGCCGTGAACCTGACGGACGGCCTCGACGGCCTCGCCATCGGCCCCTCCATCATCTCGGCGGGGACCTACATGGTCTTCGCCTACCTCGCGGGCCACGTGAAGATCGCCAACTACCTGCAGATCCTCTACGTGCCCGGCGCGGGGGAGCTCACCATCTTCTGCGGGGCGATGGCCGGGGCGGGCATCGGCTTCCTCTGGTACAACACGTACCCCGCCCAGGTGTTCATGGGCGACACGGGGTCGCTCGCCATCGGCGCGGCGCTCGGGGTCGTGGCGATCATGGTGAAGCAGGAGATCGTGCTCGTGCTGGTGGGCGGCGTCTTCGTGATGGAGGCCCTCTCGGTCATCTTCCAGGTGTTCTCGTACAAGACGACCCGGAAGCGGATCTTCCGGATGGCGCCCGTCCACCACCATTTCGAGCTCAAAGGCTGGGCCGAGCCCAAGATCATCGTCCGCTTCTGGATCATTTCGATCATCCTGGCGCTTCTCGCCATGAGCACGCGCAAGATCCGGTGAGATGGAAACCTTCGGCGGAAAGGATGCGGTCGTGGTCGGGGCGGGCAGGTC
>JBLNEU010000119.1:0-11877 GCA_050263015.1 Deltaproteobacteria bacterium
CGATACGTCACCGTAATTATGAAGTGGGACACTAAGCCCCGCGTCGCGGTCGTCGGCGCCGGGCTGGCCGGGTCCGAGGCGCCCCTTCTCCTCTCGGCCGCCGGCATCTCCGTCGACCTCGCGGAGATGCGGCCGACCGTGTCGTCGGCCGCCCACCGGACCGGGCTCTTCGCCGAGCTCGTGTGCAGCAACTCCCTCGGTTCGGACGCGGTCGACTCCGGAAAAGGGCTCCTGAAGGCCGAGCTGCGCGCCCTCGGGTCGAACCTGCTGGCGCTCGCGGACCGGGCCCGGATTCCGGCGGGAAAGGCGCTCGCGGTGGACCGGGACGCCTTCGCGACCCTGGTGACGGAAGCGGTCCGTTCCCGGCCGAACGTGCGCGTCTCGGAGCGCGAGGTCCGTCGGATCCCGGACGACCCGCTCGTGGTCCTGGCGTGCGGCCCGCTCCCGTCGGACGCGCTCGCGGCTTCCATCGCGGACCTCCTGGGCGACGACGGGCTCTATTTCTACGACGCCATCTCCCCGATCGTCGACGCCGCGACGGTCGATCCCGACGCGGGGTTTTACGCCGACCGTTACGGTGCAGGCGCGGGCGACTATCTCAACCTGCCGATGGACCGCGAGCGCTACGAGGCGTTCCTCGCCGCCCTCGTGTCCGCGCGGGTCGTCCCGGCCCGCGATTTCGAGCAGGAGCGGTACTTCGAATCGTGCATGCCCATCGAGGTCATCGCGCGCCGGGGACCCGAGACTCTCCTGTTCGGCCCGCTGCGTCCCGTGGGGCTGCGCGACCCGCGGACGGGGAGGACGCCGTGCGCGGTCGTCCAGCTGAGGAAGGAGAACGCGGCGGGGACGATGTACAACCTCGTCGGCTTCCAGACGAAGCTCGCCCGCCCGGAGCAGGAGAGGGTCTTTTCGATGATCCCGGGGCTTTCGCGCGCGACCTTCCTCCGGTACGGCTCGGTCCACCGGAACGCGTTCGTGGACGCGCGGCGCCATCTCCACCCGTGGATGGAGTGCCGGACGAGGCCCGGGCTCTTTTTCGCGGGGCAGATCACCGGGGTGGAGGGCTATGTCGAGTCGATCGCCTCGGGATTCGTCGCGGGCGTCGCGGCGGCGGCCCGGGCATCGGGCGCGGAGCCGCCGCTTTTTCCGGACGCCTCGATGATCGGCGCGCTCATGGGGCACATCACCTCCCCGGCCCCGGGCGCCTTCCAGCCGATGAACGCCAACTTCGGACTTCTCCCCGAACCGTCCCCCGGCCGCAAGCGCGAGCGCAAGGCGCGGCAGGCGTCCGCGGCGCTCGACGCGATCGGCCGGTTCCGCAGCAACCTCTTCAAATAGAGCCCCTTATGTGTTAAATAATGTCTTTTCCTTTTCGGGAAAGGACCGCAGAGGGGATTGGATTCCGCCATCGCCCAGTTCTCCCGGTTTCTGCACGCGGAGCGCAACGCCTCCCCGGAAACGGTCAGGGCCTATTTGCGCGAGGTATCGGCCCTGCGATCGTTCCTGGCCGGAAGGGGCGCGGGCGCGACGGCGGCGGCCGCGCCCGGGGGCGGCGAAGATTTTCCGGGATGGGCAGCCGTCGCGGTGTCCGACCTCCGCCGTTACGTTGCGGCGAGACTCGCGGGACGGAAGGGGACGACGGTGGCCAGATCGATCGCGGCCGTCAGGACGTTCTTTTCCTTTCTCGCGACGCAGGGCGCGGTCCGGGAGAACCCGGCCGCGGCGATCTCCGCCCCGCGCCGGGAGGACCGGCTGCCGGAATTCCTCCCGGTCGACGAGATGATGGATCTCCTGCGCTCGCTCCCCGCGGGCGGGGAGCTCGAGAAGCGGGACGCGGCGATCCTGGAGCTCCTGTACTCCTCCGGCCTTCGCGTCGGCGAGCTCGTCGCGTTGAAACGGGGAGACGTCTCGCCGGGCGAGGGGACGGCGCGCGTGACGGGGAAGGGGCGGAAGGTGAGGATCGTCCCGGTGGGTTCCAAGGCGCTGCGGGCCCTGGCCGCGTACCTCGAAGCGAGGAACGGCGGAACGTCCGCCGCGGACGGCGACCCGGACGAGGCGCTGTTCCTGAACGCGCGGGGGGGGACGCTCACCGCCCGCAGCGTGGCGCGGATCCTCGACCGGGCGCTCGCGCGGCTCGGGGCGATGCGGCGCCTGTCGCCCCACGGGATGCGGCACTCGTTCGCGACGCATCTTCTGGAGTCCGGGGCGGACCTGCGCGCCATCCAGGAGATGCTGGGGCACGCCTCCCTCTCGACGACCCAGCGGTACGCGCGGGTCAACGTGAGCCACCTCGTGCGCGCCTACGAGAACGCGCATCCGAGGGCCCGGGCGGGGCATTCGAGTAGCCCGGGCCCGAAGTCCCGCGCAAGCGGGACGAGATCGCAGGGAGAGCTGCCGGGTAGCCCGGGCCCGAAGTCCCGCGTTGGCGGAGCATCGGGCGAATCGCGCGGAGTCCCGCGGAGCGCCGGGCAGTCGGATGCGCGGAGTCCCGCGGAGCGCCGGGCAGTCGGGAGCGCGGAGTCCCGCGGAGCGCCGGGCAGTCGGGAGCGCGGAGTCCCGCGGAAGCGGGGCGAGAGCGGGGCAAGGGCGACGACCGGACGTTCAGACAGCCTTCGCCCGGAGTCCCGCGCAAGCGGAGCGAACGCCAAGCGAGGGAAGCGGGCGTGACCGGTATCCGGGGAACGACGATCGTGGCCGTGTCGCGCGACGGGCGCGTCGCGATGGCGGGCGACGGGCAGGTGACGCTCGGCGCCACCGTTCTCAAGCACACGGCGCGCAAGATCCGCCGGCTTCACGAGGGGCGGGTGCTGGCGGGCTTCGCGGGGGCGACCGCCGACGCGTTCACGCTGTTCGAGCGGTTCGAGGGAAAACTGGGCGAGTTCCGCGGGAACATGCGGCGGGCCGCCGTGGAGCTCGCGAAGGAGTGGCGGACGGACCGCGTCCTGCGGCGGCTGGACGCGCTCATGGTCGTGACCGACGGCAGGGACCTCATGCTCCTGTCGGGAGGCGGCGATGTCGTGGAGCCGGACGACGGCGTGATCGGGGTCGGATCGGGGGGACCATACGCCCTGGCGGCGGCCCGGGCGCTGCTCCGGCACACCGCGTTGCCCGCCGTCGACATCGCCCGGGAGGCGCTCATGGTGGCCGCGGGGATCTGCGTCTACACCAACGAGAACGCGACGGTCGAGGAGATCGCGGCGCCGTGACGGGCGGGACTCCCGGCACGGGCGGGACGCGCCCCCTGTCGCCCCGCGAGATCGTGGCCGAGCTCGACCGGTTCATCGTCGGGCAGCGCGACGCGAAGCGCGCGGTGGCGATCGCGCTCAGGAACCGGTGGCGGCGCCGGCAGGTCCCGGAGGAGCTCCGCGAGGAGATCGCGCCGAAGAACATCATCATGGCGGGCCCCACGGGAGTGGGAAAGACGGAGATCGCGCGCCGCCTCGCGCGGCTCGCCCAGGCGCCGTTCGTGAAGGTCGAGGCGTCCAAGTTCACCGAGGTCGGCTACGTGGGCCGCGACGTGGAGGGGATGATCCGGGACCTCGTCGAGATCGCGGTCCACATGGTCAGGGCGGAGGAGGCGGAGAAGGTGGCGGCGCGGGCGCGCGCGGCCGCCGAGGAGCGGCTCCTGGACATTCTCCTGCCCCCGCCGCGCCCCGTGCGTCCCGGGGAGCCGTCCCGGGGGGAGGAGAGCGACGGCCCGCCGGGATCGGAGTCGCGGGAGCGTCTGCGGGGAATGCTCCGGGAGGGGAAGCTCTCCGAGAGGACGGTGGACGTCGAGGTCCGCGAGAGCGCCATGCCCGCCATCGACCTGATCGGCGTGGCCGGAGCCGGCGAGGGGATCGAGGGGAACCTCCAGGAGATGCTCGGCGGCCTTTTTCCGAAGAAGGTCCGCCGGAAGAAGATGAAGATCCCGGAGGCGCTCGCCTTCCTCGAGAAGGAGGAGGCCGCCCGGATGATCGACATGGACCAGGTGAAGCGGATGGCCGTCGAGCGGACGGAGCAGAGCGGGATCGTCTTCCTCGACGAGATCGACAAGATCGCGGGCCGGGAATCGGCGGCGGGGCCGGACGTCTCGCGGCAGGGGGGCCAGCGGGACCTCCTGCCCGTCGTGGAGGGGTCCAACGTGAACACGAAGCACGGGATGGTCCGCACCGACCACATCCTGTTCATCGCCGCGGGGGCGTTCCATGCGGCGAAGCCGTCCGACCTGATCCCGGAGCTGCAGGGGCGCTTCCCGATCCGTGTCGAGCTCGACACGCTGACGAAGGACGACTTCGTCCGCATCCTGACCGAGCCGCACGGGGCGCTGACCCGCCAGTACGTCGCCCTCCTGGCGACCGAGGGCGTGACGCTCTCCTTCACGCCGGACGCGGTGGAACGGATCGCGGCGATGGCGTGCGAGGTGAACGACCGGACGGAGAACATCGGCGCGCGCCGGCTCCATACGATCATGGAGAAGCTCCTCGAGGACCTGCTCTTCACGGCCCCCGAGATCGCGGGCCGCGAGATCGTCATCCCGGCGTCGTACGTGGACGAGAAGCTCGCGGGGATCGTCCGCGACGTGGACATGAGCCGGTACATCCTGTAGGCCGGGATCGGAGGGGGACGGCATGAAGGGATACATCCAGAAGGCCGAGACGCTCATCGAGGCGCTCCCGTACATCCGCGAGTTCAACGGCAAGACGGTCGTCGTCAAGTACGGCGGGGCGGCGATGGCGGGGGACGACCGGATGGCGTCCTTCGCGGAGGACATCGTCCTGCTGCAGTTCGTCGGGATCCGCCCGGTCGTCGTCCACGGGGGCGGGCCGCAGATCGACCGGATGCTTGCCGCCCTCGGCATTCCCTCGGAGCGCAGGGGCGGGTTGCGCGTGACGTCTCCCCCCGCGATGGAGGTCGTCGAGATGGTCCTCGGGGGGACTGTCAACAAGAAGATCGTCGCCCTCATCAACAGGTTCGGGGGGAAGGCCGTCGGCCTCACGGGCAAGGACGGGGACCTCATCCGCGCGCGGAAGCTGTTCGCGTCGGGCGAGGGCGGCGCGGCGATCGATCTCGGCCTCGTGGGGGACGTGACCGAGGTGCGCCCCTCGGTGATCCGCGCGCTCGAGGCGGACGGTTTCGTGCCCGTCATCGCCCCGATCGGCGCGGGGCCGGACGGACAGGCATACAACATCAACGGGGACACGGCCGCCGCGGAGGTCGCGGCGGCGCTCTCCGCCGAGAAGCTCATCCTCCTGACGGACGTCGAGGGCGTCAGGGACAAGGCGGGCGCGCTTGTCTCCACGATGACGGTGGAGACCGCGACGGCCGCCATCGCGGACGGCGCCGTCACGGGGGGGATGATCCCGAAGGTCGAGTGCGGCCTGACCGCGCTGCGGAAGGGAGTCCGGAAGGTCCACGTCCTCGACGGGCGCGTGCCGCACAGCGTGCTGCTCGAAATCTTCACGGACGCGGGCATCGGGACCGAGATCACGCGGGACGGCGGAGAAGGGTGACAGCCATGGGGAACGCGGACGTCATCGCCATGACCGGGAAGTTCCAGATGCCCAACTACACCCGTTTTCCGGTCGCGTTCGTCCGGGGCGAGGGCGCGCGCCTGTTCGACGCCGACGGCAGGGAGTACCTCGATCTCCTCGGGGGGATCGCCGTGGCGCTCCTGGGGCATGCCCACCCCGGAGTGACGCGGGCCGTGTGCCGGCAGGCGGAGAGCCTGGTCCACGTCTCCAACCTGTTCCACGTGCCCGTCCAGTCGGAGGTCGGCAGGCTCCTGTCCGGCGCGACCACGGGCGGAAAGGTGTTCTTCTGCAACAGCGGGACGGAGGCGAACGAGGCGGCGATCAAGCTGGCGCGGAAGTACTCGGCCGACCGGGGCCGGGGCGGGGCCCATGCGATCGTCGTGATCGAGGGATCGTTCCACGGACGCACGTACGGAGGCCTGTCCGCCACGGCGCAGCCGAAGTACCACCAGGGTTTCGAGCCGATGCTCCCCGGTTTCCGGACCGTCCCGTTCGGGGACCCGGCCGCGCTCGCCCGCGCCCTGGACGGTTCGGTCTGCGCCTTCTTCGTCGAGCCGATCCAGGGCGAGAGCGGCGTCCGGATGCACCCCGCGGGCTATCTCGCCGAGACGGCCCGGATCTGCCGCGAGCGGGAGGTCCTCTTCGTGGCCGACGAGATCCAGACGGGGCTCGGGCGGACGGGGGCGTTCCTCGGGAGCTCGTGGTCCGGCGTGACGCCCGACATCGTGACCCTGGCCAAGGGGCTCGCAAACGGCCTGCCCCTCGGAGCGGTGGTGGCCAGGGACGACGTGGCGGCGTCTTTCGGCCCGGGCTCCCACGGGAGCACATTCGGCGGCAATCCCGTCTGCTGCGCCGCATCGAAGGTCGTCCTCGAGACGATCGCGGCGCCGGGATTCCTGGACGAGGTCCTCCGGAAGGGCGACCTCCTGGAGAGGCGGCTGGAAGCCCTCGCCGCGCGCCGGACCGACATCCGGGAGGCGCGGGGGATGGGCCTCATGCGCGCCATCGAGATGACGTGCGAGACCCGGGAGATCGCGAGCCGTTGCCTCGAGCGGGGGCTCGTCGTCGGCAGCAGCGCCGGGACCGTGATCCGGTTCCTGCCTCCCCTCACGGTGACGGACGGGGAGATCGAGCGGGGGCTGTCGATCCTCGAGGATTGCCTTCCGCCCGAGGGGCGCCGATGAAGAAGGACCTGCTCCGGGTGCTCGACCTGCCGTCCGGCGGGATCCTGTCCCTCATCGCGTCGGGGATCGCGTGGAAGCGGCGGGGCACGCGCCGGAAGGCCCCGCGCCCCCTCGCGGGCCGGACGCTCGCGATGATCTTCCAGAAGGCGTCGACCCGGACGCGGGTCTCCTTCGAGGTCGGGATGGCGCGGCTCGGCGGGCACGCGTTGTTCCTTTCCCCCGAAGACACCCAGATCGGGCGGGGCGAGCCGATCCGTGACACCGCGCGCGTCCTGTCGCGCTACGTCGACGGGATCCTGATCCGGACCTTCGCGCACGCGATCGCCGAGGAGATGGCCGCGTCGTCGTCCGTGCCCGTCATCAACGGGCTCACCGACGCCCACCACCCGTGCCAGGTCCTGGCCGACCTCATGACGGCGCGCGAGCGGGGGATCGACCTGCGGCGGATGACCGTCGCCTTCGTCGGGGACGGCAACAACGTGGCCAACTCGTGGGTGGAGGCCGCCCAGGTCCTCGGATTCGCGCTCCGGGTCGCGTGCCCGAAAGGGTTCGAGCCCGACCCGTCCGTCGTGCGGGACGCCGCGAAGGCGGGGACGGGGGACGTGCGGATCGTCCGCGACCCCGCGGAGGCCGCGCGCGGCGCCCACGTGCTCTACACGGACGTCTGGACGAGCATGGGGCAGGAGAAGGAGCGGCGCCGGCGCCTGGCCGCCTTCCGCGGGTACCGCATCGACGCGGACCTCCTTCGGGCCGCCCGGAAGGACGCGATCGTGATGCACTGCCTGCCCGCGCATCGCGGGGAGGAGATCACCGACGAAGTCATGGAAGGGCCGCGGTCGGCCGTGTTCGACGAGGCGGAAAACCGCCTCTACGCCCAGATGGCGGTCCTCGAGAAGTTAATCCCTCATTGAACGCACGGAGGAAACGGCATTGAAAAACGTGAAGAAGGTGGTTCTCGCCTATTCGGGAGGTCTTGACACGTCCGTGATCCTGCGGTGGCTCATCGAGACGTACGATTGCGAGGTCGTCGCGTTCGTGGCCGACCTCGGGCAGGGCGAGGAGCTCGAGCCGGTCCGTGCCAAGGCGAAGCGGACGGGGGCCTCGAAAGTCTACGTGGAGAACGTGCAGGACGAGTTCGTCCGGGACTTCATCTACCCGGCGCTGATGGCGAACGCGGTCTACGAGGGGCAGTACCTCCTCGGGACGTCGATCGCGCGTCCCCTGATCGCGAAGAAGCAGATCGAGGTCGTGCGCAGGGAGAAGGCCGACTCGGTCTCCCACGGCTCCACCGGGAAGGGGAACGACCAGGTCCGGTTCGAGCTCACGTACTACGCCCTGATGCCGGGCATCCACGTCATCACGCCGTGGCGCGAGTGGGAATTCAATTCGCGGACCGATCTCGTCAACTACGCGAAGAAGCACGGCATCCCGACGCCGGTCACCGCGGCCAAGCCGTACTCGAGCGACCGGAATCTCATGCACATCAGCTTCGAGGGCGGGATCCTCGAGGACCCGGGCGCCGAGCCCCCCGCGAGCATGTTCGTCCTGACGCGGTCGCCGGAGAAGGCCCCGGCCCGGCCGCAGTACGTCGAGGTGGACTTCGTGAAGGGAATCCCCGTCGCGGTCGACGGGAAGAAGATGGGCCCCGCGAAGCTGCTGGCGCACCTCAACAGGATCGGCGGGGTCCACGGGATCGGGCGGGTGGACCTCGTCGAGAACCGGTACGTCGGGATCAAGTCGCGCGGGGTGTACGAGACCCCGGGCGGGACGATCCTCCACGCGGCGCACCGGGCGGTGGAGTCGCTCACACTCGACCGGGAGGTCATGCACCTCCGGGACGCGCTGATGCCGAAGTTCGCCGAGCTCATCTACTACGGCTACTGGTACTCCCCGGAGATGGACTTGCTCAAGGGGACGATCGAGAAGACGCAGGAGAACGTGACCGGCACCGCCCGGATCAAGCTGTACAAGGGGAACTGCATCGTCGCGGGGCGCAGGAGCCCGGTGTCGCTCTACCGGACCGATTTCGCGACTTTCGAGAAGGAAACGGTCTTCAACCAGCGCGACGCGGAGGGGTTCGTGAAGATCAACGCGCTGCGCCTGAAGATCCGGGCGATGCTCAAAGGCAGGAGGCGGTGACATGGCGCGCGACAAGGCTTGGGGCGGGCGGTTCGCCGGTCAGACGGACGCGTTCGTCGAGGAGTTCACCGCATCGATCCCGTTCGACATCCTTCTCTACCGGCACGACATCGCGGGGAGCATCGCCCACGCCCGGATGCTCGGCCGGCAGAAGATCATCGCGAAGTCCGAGGCGGACCGGATCGTCGCGGCGCTCGAGGAGATCCGCGCGGAGATCGAGTCGGGGAAGCTCGCATTCGACCTTTCGCAGGAAGACATCCACATGGCCGTGGAGCAGCGCCTTTCGAAGAAGGTCGGCAAGGCGGGAGGCAAGCTCCACACGGGCCGGAGCCGGAACGACCAGGTCGCCCTCGACCTGCGGCTCTACCTCCGCGACGAGATCGACGCGATCCTCGCGCTCTTCGCCAAGCTCAGGGAGCGCCTCGCGCGGCGGGCCGAGGAGCTGTTCGGGGTCGTGATGCCGGGGTACACGCACATGCAGCGGGCGCAGCCGATCCTCTTCTCGCACCACCTCCTCGCGTATCACGAGATGTTCGCGCGCGACGAGGAGCGGTTCCGGGACGCGCGCCGGCGCGCGAACGTCTCGCCGCTCGGGGCCGGGGCCCTGGCCGGGACCACGTTTCCGCTCGACCGCGAGTCGACGGCGCGGGAACTCGGCATGGACGGCGTCTGCGAGAACAGCATCGACGCCGTCTCCGACCGGGACTTCGCCGCCGATTTCCTGTTCTCGTGCGCGGTGGCGATGATGCACCTGTCGCGGCTGGCCGAAGAGATGGTCTACTGGTCGTCGTCCGAATTCGGATTCCTGTCCCTGCCGGACGCCCTCTGCACGGGAAGCAGCATCATGCCGCAGAAGAAGAATCCCGACGTGGCGGAGCTGATCCGGGGCAAGACGGGACGGGCGTACGGCAACCTCGTGAACCTGCTCACCCTCATGAAGGGCCTTCCGCTCGCCTACAACAGGGACATGCAGGAGGACAAGGAGCCGGTCTTCGACTCGGCGCGCACCGTGAAGGAGTCCCTGATCGGCGCGGCCCTTCTCGTCGACGGGATGACCGCGAACGAGGAGCGGATGAGGGCCGCCTGCGACGACGGCTTCCTCACGGCCACGGATCTCGCCGACTACCTCGCCCGCAAGGGGATCCCGTTCCGGAAGGCGCACGCGATCACGGGGCGGGTCGTCCGCTACTGCGAGGAGAAGGGGAAGCGGCTCAAGGACCTGAGCCTCAAGGAGTTCCGCTCCTTCTCGCCGAAGATCGGCGAGGACGTGCGCGACGCCGTATCGCTCACCCACGCGGTCCGTCTGCGCACCACGCGCGGCGGGACGGGCCCGGACCGGGTCAAGGCCCGCCTGGAGGAGCTGAAGAGGAAATGAGGGCGGGGGTTCTCGTCGCGCTTGCGGTGCTCGTCGCGTTTGCTTGCTGCGGGTGCGGCCGCAAGGCGAAGCCGGAGCCGCTGTGGAGCGCGGCCCGGATCGCTGCCATCACAGACCGGTCGAGGTGAACCGATGCACCATTTCGAGATGCGGCGCGGGGAGATGCATTGCGAGGGGGTGCCGCTGCGGCGCATCGCCGATTCGGTCGGCACCCCCGTCTACGTCTACAGCCACGCCACGCTCTCCCACCACTTCGGCGTCTTCGACGGCGCCTTCTCCGCCATTCCCCACGTGATCTGCTATTCCGTGAAGGCGAATCCCAACGGGTCGGTGATCAGGACGTTCACGAACCTGGGGAGCGGTGCGGACATCGTTTCGGGGGGCGAGCTCCTCCGGGCCCTTTCGGCGGGAGCGCCGCCGGAAAAGATCGTCTACTCGGGGGTCGGCAAGCAGGCCTGGGAGATCGAGGAGGCGCTGAAGCGGGGTATCCTGATGTTCAACGTCGAGTCCCGCGAGGAGCTGGAGACGATCGACGCCATCGCGGGGCGGCTCCGTCGGAAGGCGCCCATCGCCATCCGGGTGAACCCGGACGTGGACCCCAAGACGCACCCGTACATCTCGACCGGCCTCAGGAAAAACAAGTTCGGGATCCACGTCGAGCAGGCCGTCAAGGATTACGAGTGGGCGGCGCGGCGGCGCCACATCGAGGTCGTCGGCGTCGACTGCCACATCGGGTCCCAGCTCACCGACGTATCGCCCTTCGTTGACGCGGCGGCGAGGGTCCGCGCGCTCGTGGACCAGCTCCTCCGGAAGGGGATGCCCATCCGGTACGTCGACGTCGGCGGCGGGCTCGGGATCACGTACAGCGACGAACTGCCGCCGAGACCCCGGCAATACGCGGATGCGATCATCAGCGCGTTCTCGGGGCTCGACGTCACGCTCGTGCTGGAGCCGGGACGGGTCCTCGTCGGCAACGCGGGAGTCCTGCTGGCGCGGGTCCTGTACACCAAGGCTTCGCCGGGTCCGGCGGGAACGGGGAAGAAGACGTTCGTGATCGTCGACGCCGCGATGAACGACCTGGCGCGGCCGTCCCTGTACGGCTCCTACCACGCCGTGGCGCCCGCGGTGAAAAAGGCCCGGCGAAACGTCGTCGCCGACATCGTCGGGCCGATCTGCGAGTCGGGCGATTTCCTGGCGAAGGACCGCGAGATCCCCGCGCTCGTTTCGGGCGACCTGATCGCGGTGATGAGCGCCGGCGCGTACGGCTTCTCCATGGCCTCGACCTACAATTCGCGTCCCCGTGCCGCGGAGGTGATGGTTTCCGGCAGCCGCTTCGAGCTGGTGCGGGAGCGCGAGACGTTGCGGGACCTGACGCGCGGGGAACGGACGGCGTCCTTTCTCGAGAGGCGCGGCCGCCGCCGCTGACGGCCGGCGGCCCGCCCGCGTCACCGGGGCGGCGCGCCGCGGCGCGCGATTGTGCCCGATCGTGTGCGCGATTGTTGGAAACGCCCGGGGCGTCTGTTAACATGGCTTGATGCGTTTCGGACAAACGGGGTCGGGCGGATGAAGAGGGGCATTCCGTTTTCGAAGCTGAACGGAAGCGGGAACGATTTCCTGCTCGTCGACGACCGCGCGGGGGCGATGAAGGGGATCGACCTCCCGGGGT
>JBLNEU010000120.1:0-5892 GCA_050263015.1 Deltaproteobacteria bacterium
CATCTTGAGCTCGGCGACGATGTCGTCCTCGTCCACCTTCATGTCGACGTAACGGTAGCCGCCCTGGATCCGGAAGAACGGTATCGGAGCGATCGACGCGAAGACTTCCCCCTCGTAGAGGTGGTTGCCCGAATACGCGATCCCGGTCACGCGCGCGTCGGCGCGCAGGACGTTCTTGAGCACGCCCGCGCCCGCGCCCAGGCCCACCATCGGAATCGGGGCCTTGAAGTCCTTCGTATCCGTTGCTCCCGTGCCCTTGATCTCCACGGTTCCGTCGACGTACTTCACCTTGACGATCAGGCCGAGGTTGAAGCTCGCGGCGACCAGGTCGGGTCGGAGCAGGTCGATCTGGACGTCGCCGTCCAGCATCGTGACGTCCAGAGCCGAGACGATGTTGTCGCCGACCGGGTACGGTTGTCCCTCGAACACGATCGACCGGGTCAACGCCTTGCTCCCGTCGTCGCTGACCGGCGTGTACCCGAGCCGGAGGTGGACCCGGCCGAATCGGACAGACAACTCGCCGGACGGGAACTCATCGTCCTTCACGCCGAGGTCGCCCTTGGCGTCGATCATCGTGTCCGGGTCGGGCGGCGTGAACGTCTGGACCTTGGCGGTCAGGTCCGGGAACCAGTAATAGCCCCGGACGCCGACATCCATGCCCGGAAGGGCGAACGCCGGGGCCGCGATCGCCAGAAGAGCGAGAACCCCGGAGGTCATGACGAAGCGTCTCATCGTTTCTCCTTTCCCTTCTGTTATAATGACCCCGCCGCGAGACAACGGAAGGCGGGACGGGGTGACCATGACGACCGAACGGAGACGCGAAATCCGGCGCCGCCGGCACCGGAAGACGAAGGCGCGCAAGCGCCGCCGGAAGGAAACCGCCGCGTCCAGATGATGTCGCCTCCCCCGGAAGCGGGGAGGCCCCTCGACGACGGAAGCGGATGGGGCGCTGGTGGCCCCCCCGGACTTCAAATCCGGCAGGGAGGCAGAAATGTCTCCGGTGGGTTCGATTCCCTCACGCTTCCGCCAACCTTTTCCCCTTCGGAAGCCCGGGGAATCGAACCGAGCGGAGCGCCGACGAACAGGAGGAAAAGCAGCCGGTTCGGCGGTTGCCTGCGTCAGCGCAGCGAGGCGGGCCTCGCGTAGCGAGCGGCGAGGGCCGCGAGATTCAGCCCTCATTTTCCACCAAGTTTCTGCTGCGGCGGCGGATACGGGCATGTCTGCTGCGTTGCGCTCGGTCGGGCTCCTCGACGTACTGTTCAAGTACGTCTCCGGGGCCCTCGGTCGCGCGCCTTGCATCCACGCCCGTCTCCACCGCCTCGCAACGAACGTTGGCGAAAAATGAGGGCTCGCGGCGATTCCCTCACGCTTCCGCCATTCTTTAAATAGCCCCATGGCAGGCCTTATCGCGTGAAGTCGGTCAGTTCTTTACCGGTTTTTCCTCTCCATTCGCACGGTTGCCGCCGGCGCGCCGGATCGAGAAACGGCAGCCGCAGAAGTCCTGCCGGTAGAGCCCGAGCCGCTTCGAGACCTCCACGCTCTTCCGGAACCCGTCTTCCTTCTTCATGTCCGCCTCGATGAACGCGATACCGGCCTTTTCCCCCTCGTCCCGCCCGATCCGGTTGACCATGGCCGCGTCCTTTTTCGGGCTCACCGTCAGGACCGTGCAGAACGCGGAATATCCCCCGGCGGCCGCTTCCCGCGCCGTCCGGGCAAGACGCAGCCGGATGCACGCCTCGCACCGGCGCCCCTTTTCGGGCTCGTACTCCAGCCCCTGAACCGCCTCCTCCCACGCCTCCCGGCCACCCTCCCCGACGCGGAGGGCGAACGGGAGCGCGTCCTGGAGCTGCCGCACCGCCGCGAGGCGCCGCTCGTGCTCCTCGCCGGAGTCGATGTTCGGATTGAAGAAGTACCCCTCGACCCGGAAGAGCTCCTGCATCGCGGGAACGCCGTAGGCGGCGTCCGGGGCGCAGCAGACGTGGACGAGGACGTCGGCCCCCCGGCGGTGCGGCGTGATCAGTCTCACATCCGGAACCCCCCTTCCGTACTCCTTTATCTTATAATCGGAAGAGTCCGAAAGAGGAGAGAAACCGGTGGTCGTGCAGGTCATCCTGTTCATCGTCACGTTCCTGACGACCCTCGTCGCGGGGACCTTTCTCGCCGGAGGGAATCCCCTGAACAATCCGCCCGACATCCTCCTCGGGCTCATGTTTTCCGTTCCCCTGCTCTCGATCCTCTCGGTTCACGAAATGGGACATTACGCCGCCGCGCGCCGGCACGGGGTCGCGGTGACGCCGCCGTACTTCATCCCCGCGCCCTCGTTCATCGGCACCTTCGGGGCGTTCATCAAGATCAAGTCGCCCGTCCCGCACCGGAACGCCCTGATGGACATCGGCGCGGCCGGGCCGATCGCCGGCGCGGTCGTCGCCATACCCATCCTCCTGGTCGGCCTCGGCCTCTCCGTGCTGAAACCGTCGCCCGGCCTCGTCGGAATTCCGCTCGGCGAGTCGCTCCTGTTCCGGGCCGCCACGTACGCCGTCCTCGGAGACATCCCGAGCGGATTCGACGTCGTCCTTCATCCGGTGGCGTTCGCCGGGTGGATCGGCCTTCTCGTGACCGCCCTCAACCTTCTGCCGTCCGGCCAGCTCGACGGGGGGCACATCGCCTACGCCCTCTTCGGCGCCGGGTACGCGAAGGTGGCCCGCGCGGTCCCGTATTTCCTCCTCCCGATGGGCTTCTTGTGGGGAGGGTGGGTCATCTGGGCGGTGATGCTCTTCTTTCTCGGGACCCGCCACCCCGCCCCCGTCTTCGACGAGATCCCCCTGTCGCGGGGACGTCGCGCCGTCGGCATCGTCGCGGCGGCGCTGTTCATCCTCTGCTTCACGCCCAACCCGGTTCCGATGTAGCGGGGGCGGAGGCGGCCATCCGCGAACTCCTGTCCCTGCGACCGTACCTCGCCCGCCACCGCGCCGCGTACGCCCTGTGCGCGCTCGGGCTCTTCGTCTCGAGTCTCTTCGGCCTCCTCGTCCCGTGGATGACGCGGGAGGCCATCGACGGGATCTCCGCGCCCGACGGCCGCGGCCGGATCGTCGCGGCGATCGGCTGGATGCTCGTCTTCGCGGTCTTCCACGGGGTCTTCCGGTACCTCGCCCGGCGCGGCCTGCTTTCGACGGCGCGCCGGGTCGAGATGCGGCTGCGGCGGGACATCTTCTCCCACGTGGTCCGCCTTCCCCTCTCCTTCTTCGGAAAGACGCCGACCGGCGACGTCACGTCGCGCCTCACCAACGACGTGTCGGCAGTCTGGCTCTTCCTTGGCCCCGGGGTCCTCACCCTGATCGGGACGGTCATCTCCTACATCCTCGCCCTGGCGTTCATGGTGCGCATCAGCGTCGTCCTGACGCTGGTGTCGCTCGCCGTCGCCCCGCTCGTCGTCTTCGTCTCCCGGGGCTACGGGCGGGCGTTCCACCGGATCCACCGGAAGGTCCAGGAGACGCTCTCGGCGATGAACGCCACGCTCCAGGAAAACGTCGCGGGGATCCGGCTGGTCAAGGCGTATGGCCTGGAGGAGGCGGAAGAAGCCCGGTTCGGGGCGAACTGCCGCGACTATTACGCCCACAACGTGTCGGTATCGCGGACGTCCGCCGCCTTCCACGGGGCGATCGGCCTGCTGGCCGGGGCGGGCGTGGCGATCGTCCTCTGGCTCGGCTCCCGGCTCGTGATCGGCGGGACCCTGACCCTCGGCGGGTTCGTCGCCTTCAACGCCTACCTCGCGATGCTCTCCTTTCCCACGATGGCTCTCGGGTGGGTGATCAACCTCCTGGAGCGGGGCGCCAGCGCGATGGGGAGGATCGACGAGTTCCTGCGGCTGCCCCCGGAGCCCCGCCCCCGCGGGGCGGATCCCGGGCGCGGGCGTGAGGCGGACGACCGCCCAACAGCCGACCTCTCCCGTCGCGGCCGGGAGAAGGAAGTCCCGGGGAGTGATTTGACCGTCCGGGAGCGGGACGAGGCGCGCGGGGCGCTTCTCGCGGTCCGGGACCTCGCGTTCTCCTACGAAGGCGAGGGCGGCGAGCGCGGCGCGACCGCTGATGGGGCTCGATCCTTCGCCACGCCCGGCGCAAGGGAGTCCCGCGAAGGGCCGCAATTGGCCCGGCGCGGGGACGTGCTCCGGGGGGTCTCCTTCGAGATCGCAAGGGGCGAAGTCGCGGCGCTCGTGGGACCGACCGGCTGCGGGAAGAGCACGCTCCTGTCGCTGATCCTGGGGTTCTATCCCGCGCCGCCGGGAACGATCCGCATCGGGGGACGCGACATCGGCGCCGTTCCGCTGGACGAGCTCCGCCGTTCGGTCGCCTGGGTCGGCCAGGACCCGTTCCTGTTCTCGGACACGCTCCTCGAAAACATCGGGTACGGGCTGCCCACGCCCGATCCGGCCGCGGCCCGTCTGGCAGCCGGGCACGCCCGCATCCTGTCCGAGATCGAGGAGATGCCCGAGGGGTTCCTGACGGTGATCGGCGAACGGGGGATCTCGCTGTCCGGCGGCCAGAAGCAGCGCGCCACGCTGGCGCGGGCCCTCTGCGCGGGCGGGGAGCTCCTGCTCCTCGACGACGCCCTCTCCTCGGTCGACACCGAGACCGAGCGCGAGATCTTCGACGCCCTGATGACCGCCCGGGGTCGCCGGACGATCCTCTTCAGCACCCACCGGATGGCTTCGCTCTCGCGCTGCGACCGGATCCTGGTGATGGACGGAGGGAGGATCGTGGAGCAGGGAACCCACGACGCGCTCCTCTCGCTCCGTGGAGTCTATTTCGACCTCTACTCGAAGCAGATGCTCTCGCGAGAGCTGGAGGAAGCGCCGTGAGCGACGGCGGCGAGCTCTATTTCCACGAGGACCACGTGGCGGCGAAGGGGCTCGACCTCGCGCTGCTGCGCCGCCTCCTCGCGTACCTCGGCCCCCACAGGGGGCTGATCGCGCTGGCCCTCCTCGGCCTTCTCCTGGGGACGGCGTGCCAGCTGGCGGGGCCCTACCTCGTCAAGATCGTCATCGACCGCCACGTGACCCCCCGCGTCCTTCCGGGGATGGGGGGGTGGGTCGCCCTTTACCTGCTCGCCCTCGCGGCGGGGATGGCGTTCCTCTATCTCCAGATGTACTGCGTGTCCCTGCTCGGCCAGCGCGTGATCCTGGCGATCCGGCAGGAGATGTTCGCCCGCCTCGAGCGCCTTCCCGTCGCGTTCTTCGACCGGACCCCGACGGGGCGGCTGATGACGCGCCTCACCTCGGACGTCGAGGCGCTCCAGGAGCTCATCTCCTCGGGCCTCGTCTCCACCGTCGGGGACGCGGCCGTCCTTGCCGGAACCGCCGCGATCCTCCTTTGGATGGACGCGCGGCTCGCCCTCGTCGTCTTCGCGGTGCTTCCGCTCCTCGTCGCCTTCGTCGAGCTTCTCAAGAGGGCCATCCGGGAAGCGAACCGCGAGATCCGGCGCAAGCTCGCCCGCCTCGCGGCGTTTCTCCAGGAGCGCATCGCGGGGGTCGCCGTCGTCAAGGCCTTCGTGCGCGAGGAGGACACGGAACGGCGCTTCGACGCGCTCAACGGGGAGTACGGCGCAGAGAGCATCCGGCTGACGAATCTCTACTCGGTCTACTTCCCCGGCGTCGAGCTCCTCGCGTCGGTGGCGGTTGCGCTGCTCCTGTGGCGCGGCGGGATCGGGGTGCTTTCCGGCGCGCTGACCTTCGGGACGCTCGTCGCCTTCCTCGAATACGCCCAGAAGTTCTACAACCCCATCAAGGACATGAGCGACAAGTACAACATCCTCCAGTCGGCCCTCGTCGCCTGCGAGCGGATCTTCCAGATCCTGGACACGGAGGAGTCTCCCGAGTACCGGGTCGCGGGAACGCCC
>JBLNEU010000121.1:0-3346 GCA_050263015.1 Deltaproteobacteria bacterium
CGAGTCCCTTCTCGAGCGCGTCGGCCGGGTCCCTTGCCACGAGCGACAGGTAGGCGTGGGGGAAGTAGATGAGCGACGCGAAGACCGAGAGCGCGATCCCGCCCCGCAAGCCCCCCGCGAAGGCGGCGAAGAGGATCGGGAGGTAGTAGAGCCGCCGGAGGACGTCGTGGACCCAGCCGTGGTGGGCCGCGGTCCGGTAATGGAGGACGGTGATGACGAGGCACGGGAGCCAGGCCATCAGGACCATCCGCCAGGTGAAGATGGGCGTCAAGTCCCCGATGAGGGTGCGGGCGACCCCGGGGCGCGGCGCCCCGGCCTGCGCGTCAGGCATCGCGGCGGATCCCGTACTTCTCCAGGCGGTAGACGAGAATGTGGCGGGGGATGCGCAAGTAGGCGGCCGCCTGGGTGATGTTGCCGTTCCTGAGCTTGAGCGCCCGCTCGATGACCCTCTTTTCGAGGTCGACGAGCGACAATCCCTCGGCGGGCAGAGGAGGCCACTCGTCGGGCGTGCCGTCCGCCGCGGCAGCGGGGCCTCGCGCCCGGGGCGGCGGCGGCGGGAGATCCATCGAGGAGACCTCTCTCCCCCGGCAGAGGATGACCATCCGCTCGCAGGCGTTTTTCAACTCCCGGACGTTCCCCGGCCAGGGGCGGGATTTAAGATCATCGAGGACCGCGGAGGGGACGGCGATTTCCCGGTCGGGAGCCAGCTCCCTGACGAAGTGATCCACGAGGGGCGGGATGTCCTCGGGGCGGTCGCGCAAGGGCGGAATCCGGATCTCGACGACGTTCAGGCGGTAGAAGAGATCCTCGCGGAACGTCCCCTCCCGGATCCGGTCGTGGAGGTCCCGGTTCGTGGCGGCCACGATCCTCACGTCCACCGGAATCGGCCGGTCGCCGCCGACCTCGTCGACGACCTTCTCCTGGAGAGCCCGGAGCAGCTTCGCCTGGAGGGGCAGCGGCAGCTCGGCCACCTCGTCGAGGAAGAGGGTTCCCTTGTTCGCCTGGCGGAATCGGCCGAGGCGGCTTTTCACCGCCCCCGTGAACGCCCCGCGGGCGTGGCCGAAGAGCTCGGACTCGAGGAGCTCGCCGGGGATCGCGGCGCAGTTGACGGCGACGAAGGCTTCTTCCGCCCGGGGGGAGTGGACGTGGATCCGCCGGGCGAGGGCCTCCTTGCCCGTGCCGCTTTCGCCCGTGACGAGGACCGTTGCCTCGGTGGCCGCCACCCGGTCGGCCATCTCGAGGATCCGCTTCATCGCGGGGGAGACGCTGACGATCTCCCGGCCGATCCCGCTCGCCCGGATGCGGAGGTCGCGGACATCGGCGGCGAGGCGGCGGCGCTCGAATGCCTTCTCGACGGCCAGGAGGAGCTGGTCGCGGTGGAACGGCTTGCCGATGAAGTCGTAGGCGCCTTCCTTCATCGCCTCGACGGCGGTCTCCACGTTGCCGAAGGCGGTGATGACGAGGACGGGGACATCGGGGGCCTGCTGCCGGACGCGCTTCAAGACATCGATCCCGGAGATCCCGGGCATCTTGACGTCGGTGACGACGAGGTCGAAGCGGTCCTTCGCGAAGGCCGCGAGCCCCTCCTGCCCGTCGGAGGCGGCGGTCACCTCGTGCCCCGCCTTCTTCAGGTTGAAGAGGGCCACCTCCCTCCCCGCCCGGTCGTCGTCGATAAAGAGGATCCGCGCGCCCATCCTATCGGAGATTCTATCGGAAACAGGCCGCTCCCGAAACGTGGGAACCGGGACTTTCCCCGGGAATCGGCCGAAAGGTCCTTCCCGCACGATCCTCCGCGGCGGTTCCCGTCATCCAAAGATATCGAAACAGCAGGCCGGTTCGGCGGCCGCGACCCGGTGGTCGGCGCCACCGCGGGCATAAGGCGGACCGCTCGATGAGGTCGCCGATCGACCGGAACAAGTCGCACACGGAAGGAGGCAAAAAATGGCCGCAAGGGAAAGCGGCGCCGCCAAGGCGCCCGTCGCGCAGGAGATCGTCATCACCCGCGACCTCGACGCTCCGCCCGAGATCGTGTTCAAGGCGTGGACCGACCCCGAGCGCGTGGCGCGCTGGTGGGGGCCAAAGGGATTCACGACGCCGTTCTGCAGGATCGATCTGCGCACGGGCGGCGTCTTCCACTACTGTATGCGATCGCCGGAGGGGCGCGACTATTGGGGCATCGGCATCTACCGCGAGATCGTCGCGCCGGAGCGGATCGTCTACACGGACGCCTTCTCCGATGCCGAAGGCAATCCGGTCCCGCCGGCGCACTACGGGATGAGCGCGAGCCACCCGGCGGAGACCCTGGTGACCGCGACGTTCGCCGGGCATGGAGGCAAGACCACGCTCACCCTCAGGCATTCGATCCCCGAGTGGTCCGACGTGTACGAGGAGTGCCGGCAGGGCTGGACCGAAATGCTGGAACGGCTGGGCGAAGAACTGTCGCAGGGCTGATTCGCCCGGACGCCCCGCAAACACGACCTAAGGAGCGCCCATGGAAGCGACCCGGCAGGATCTCTCGACCTCGATCGGGCTGTTGATTCTCAGGCTGGGAATCGGCGGGTACATGCTCACCCACGGCTGGGGCAAGCTGCAAATGGCGCTTGCCGGCGGGTTCGACAAGTTCGGCGATCCCATCGGACTCGGGAGCGCGCTCAGCCTGGTTCTCATGACGTCGGCCGAGTTTTTCTGCGCCCTGGCGGTGATGCTCGGACTGGCGACTCGCATTGCGGCCGCGCCGGTCGTGTTCGGGATGGGGGTGGCGGCGTTCGTCGTTCACGGCGCCGATCCCTGGACGATCGGGGAGGGCGCCAGGCTGTTCATGGCGGGCGCGGCGAAATCGTTCGCCAGCAGGGAGCCTGCCCTGCTGTACCTGATCCCGTTCCTTGCGCTGATCTTCACCGGCGCGGGCAGGTTCTCGCTCGACGCGCTGGTCCGGTCGCGCCGGCGCGAGCGCGGCGCCGCGCGCGGATGAACGGACTCCGGCGCGCGGCCCGATTCAGTGGATCTTCTGCTTCCTCTTCGGCTCGCTGGGGATCCGCTCCCCCCGGGCGATCATCCGGTCCAGCCGGCGGTCGAGCGCGGCGCGGATCTTCCGGATCGCCTCTTCACGCGTCTGCGCGCTGGCGCTCAACCCCGGAAGGAGCGGGCAGTAGGCGCGGTACCCGGCCCCTCTCCAGGACGGTCCGAGAAACACGGTGTAGGTGTAATCCTTCATCGCTTGGCCTCCCTCGCGCTGGTGGGACCGGAAGCGCGGCCACCGGCCGGTTTCGGCCCGATGAACCGTCCCCGGCGGGCAGAGCGGGACGCGACGGACCGCCGTCCGGCCGCCGCCGGTCTTGACTTGGCC
>JBLNEU010000122.1:0-10310 GCA_050263015.1 Deltaproteobacteria bacterium
TCCGGAGCGTGTCTCCGAACCGCTCCTTCGGCCGGCCATGCTCCCGGAAGAAGGCGACGATCGAGCGCACTGCCGCGAGGATCTCCTCCGGCGTGCGGAGGACGCCGAGGACCTTTCTCCCGAGGAACGGCATGCGGCCGAATTTTCCCCCGACAAAGATCCGGCACCCGCGGGCGCCTTCCGCCATCGCCCCGGCGGGGCACACCGCGATGCAGTCCCCGCAGCCCACGCACCCGGAGAGGTCGACGGCCGTAACACCCGGCCCGTCGGGGATGCGGACGACCTTCGACGGGCAGACGTCTTCGCAGAGCCGGCAGCGGGTGCACGGGTCGTGCGACCACGTCGGCTCGATCCACCCCTTGATCCCGACGTCGTTCTCCTCGGCCTTGATGCAGTTGTTGGCGCACCCCGAGATGCCGAACTTGAACTTGTGCGGGACTGCCTTTCCGTAGAATTCGCGGTCCAGCGTTTCCGCGATCGCCTGGGAGTCGATCACGCCGCTCGGGCAGACCGTGCAGCCCTGGCACGCCGTCACAGTCCGTACCGTGGGCCCGCAGACCCCGACCCCCACGCCGGAGGGGGCGAGGAATTCCTTGATCGCCGCGAGCGACTCCGCGGGGACGAACGGGATCTCCACCCCCTGGCGGCTCGTCAGGTGCACCGTCCCCCGCCCGAACCGGTCGGCCGCAGCGCGGATCGCCTGGAGCTGCCCGGTCGAGAGCCGCCCGCCCACCACGTGGAGGCGGACGGAGAACAGCCCCGCCTCCCTCTGGCGCATCATCCCGCCCTTCTTCAGTTCCTTGTAGTCGGCTTCGTTCACGCCCTCACCGGCACCTGCGGCACGCCGTCCCCCGCGACGTATTCCGCGAGGAAGGAGGTGTACTTGAATGCGTTGTCGGGAGAGATGCACACCGCGACCGCGTCCGCGGGGAGATCTTCCCGCAGGGCGGCCCAGACGATCGCGACGGTGGAAGGGCCGACGAGCAGGCTCTCTTCCCGGGCGAGGCGGATCGTGGTCTCGTAGGCCGGGGGGTCCGGCACGCGCACCGTCTTGTCGATGACCGCAGGGTCCAGGATCCCGGGCGCCTTGCTCTCCTGGAAATTCTTGAGCCCCGAGATCCGGTGTCCCTTCTCCGGCTCGATGGCGACGACGCGGACGGCCGGGTTCTTCTCCTTGAGGAACTTCGCGACGCCCGTGATCGTTCCGCACGTCCCGTATCCCGCGAAGAAGTGGGTGACCCGCCCTTCGGTCTGCTCCCAGATCTCCGGGCCGGTCGTTTCGTAATGGGCGCGCACGTTGTCCGGGTTCTCGTACTGGTTGGGCATGACGTACTCGTCGCGCGTGGCCTCTCCGGTGACGAAACTGCGCGCGAGGGCGATGGCGCCGTCCTTGGGGTGGTCGATCGGGCACAGGTCGTCGGGCGTGGGCCACACCTCGGCGCCGAGCATCCGCAGCAGCGCGATCTTCTCCTCCGGGGCGCCCGACGGGATGGTGATGGTGCACGGGATGCCGAGCAGGTTGGAGAGGGCGGCGATGGCGATCCCCGTGTTTCCCGACGTGGGTTCCACGATCCTCTTCCCGGCGACCATTCCCCGCTGCCGCAGGCCGTCGAGCAGGTATTTCGCCGTGCGGTCCTTGATCGACCCGAACGGGTTCATCCACTCGAGCTTGGCGAGGATGGTCCCGCCGCCCGCCGGCGCGATGCGGCCAAGGCGCACGAGCGGGGTCGGGTTCTCGCGGCTGCCGATCAGTTGCGAGACGTCGTCAAACACTTTTCGCGTCAGATCCATCCTCATTCTCCTCCCTGGTGTTCGCGCCGCCGACCGTGGCCGCGGCCGCCGCCTTTCCGACGAACAGGATGGCCGGGGAGCGGACCCCGGCGCTTTCGGCGGCTTCGGCCAGGCCGGCGAGCGTCCCCCGGACGATCCGCTCGCCGCGCCGGGTGCCGTTCTCGACGATGACGAAGGGCGTGTCGGAGGCAAGGCCGGCCGTCGCGAGGTCCCGCGCGACCCCGGCGATCCGGGAGACGCCCATGTAGACCGCGATCGTGCCCCCGCGGGGCAGGCGATCCCATGCGACCGCGGTCTCCGCCTTTCCGTCCGACTCGTGTCCGGCGACGAAGGTGACCGACGACGCGAGGTCGCGGTGCGTGAGCGGCACGCCCGCCGCCGCCGCGCACCCGACGGCCGCCGTGATCCCCGGCACGATCTCGAACGGGACACCCGCACGGGCGAGGAATTCCGCCTCCTCGCCGCCGCGCCCGAACAGGAGCGGGTCGCCGGATTTCAGGCGCACGACCGACTTGCCCTGCCGCGCGAAGCGGACCATCGCTTCGTGGATCGCGTTCTGCTTGAGCGCGGAGCCGTGCCCGGCGGTCCTCCCCTTCCGGGCGTAGCAGATCGTCCGGGCGCGGGGCGAGCGAAGCGAGAGGATCTCCTCGGGCACGAGGTAGTCGTGGATGACGACGTCCGCGCTGCGCAGGAGACCGAGAGCCCTGACCGTGAGGAGGTCCGGGTCTCCGGGGCCCGCTCCCACGATCGCGACGCGCCCGGGACGGGCGCGCAGCCCGGGTCGCCTCCGGCCGCGCTCGAGGCGGACCGCGATCTCCGCGCGACGGTCGTCCAGGAACTCCCGGATCGCGCGGGCCGCCGCGGGGTTTCTCCCTTCCGTCGAGACGGCGAGAACGAAGCCGTCGCCTTCCGTGACTGCGGGCAGGATGAAGGTGCAGTCGCCCGGGGCGTCCGCGGAATTGACGGGGATGTTCCGCCCCCTGGCCGCCCCGGCCACGGCGGCGTTGGCCGCGCGGTCCGAGGTGGCCGCGAAGGCGAGATGAACGCCGTCGAGGTGGCCGGGAACGAAGGGGGCGGGAGCGCGGCGGACGCGCCCGCCGGCGACCAGCGCGCGCACCGGCGCGGAGAGGGTCCTTGCGACGACGGTTACGTCCGCCCCGCGGGAGAGCAGCGCCTCGATCCTCCGCGCGGCGACGCGGCCGGCCCCCACGACGAGGACGCGCGCGCCCCGGAGATCGTGGTAAACGGGGAGGTACCGGCCGGGTGTCATGTGCGTCTCCTCAAAGGAAATATTCCGGGTCCCGGCGCCCCGCCGGGTCGGGAAGGACCGTTCCTCGCAAGGCGCCCACGCGGACCTGGTCCCCCCGGGAGATCCGCTCGGCCATCGCGTGGCTGCGCAGGACGAGGGCCGTCAGCGTGTACCCTTCCTCGGTCGTCAGCTCCACCCGCAGGTGGCTGCCCAGGAACGAGGCGGACGCGACGGTCGCCCCGGCCTGGCCCGCCTCCGCGGTTCCCGCCGGCCGGATGGAGATGTCCTCCGGGCGCAGGATCACCTTGACGGCGCTGCCGTCTCCCCCCGCGCCGTCTCCGACCATCCGGATGGCGAGGCTGCCCGCGTACGCGTATCCCCTGTACATCTGGCCCGGGAGGATGTTCGCCTCCCCGACGAACCGGGCGACGAACTCGGTCGCCGGGTCCTGGTAGATCTCGCGGGGCGTGGCGACCTGCTCGAACCGCCCCTCGTTCATGACCGCCACGCGGTCGCCGAGCTCCATCGCCTCCTGCTGGTCATGCGTGACGACGAGCGTTGTGATCCCGACCGTCTTCTGCACCGACGCGATCTCGCGGCGAAGACGCTCGCGGACCTTGATGTCGAGCGCCGAGAGCGGCTCGTCCAGCAGGAGGAGGCTCGGGGACACCGCCAGGGCCCGGGCGAGAGCGACCCGCTGGCGCTGGCCTCCCGAGAGCCGGTCGACCGGCCGGGCCGCCTCCTCGGACAGGCCGACGAGGCGGAGCATCTCGTCCGCCCGCACGTTCCGGTCGTGCGCGTCGACCCGCCGCACCCGCAGCCCGAAGGCGACGTTTTCCCGGACCGTCATCCGGGGAAAGAGGGCGTAGTCCTGGAAGACGAAGCCGACCCCCCGGTCCCTTGCCGGCACGCCGTCCACGTCCTGTCCCGCGATCCGGACCGAGCCGCCGTCCTTGCCGAGCAGCCCCGCCACGATGCGCAGGAGCGTCGATTTCCCGCACCCGCTCGGGCCGAGGATCGCGAGCATTTCCCCGGCGCGGACGTCGACGGACACGCCCGAGAGGACCGGCTTCGCGCCGAACGCCTTCGAGAGTTCCGCGACGGCCAGGTGCGGGGTCACCCCGTCGCCCCCTTTCCTCCCGTCCCCGGCTGGACGAGCTGGAGCAGGAGGAGAATCAGGAACGACGCGAGGGCCAGGAGGATCGCGATGGCCGAGGCCCCCTCGACGTCCCCCGTGTTGAACCGGGAGAAGATATAGAGCGGAGCGGTCTGCGTCCGGCCGACGAGGTTCCCGGACACCATGATCGACGCGCCGAATTCCCCCAGGGAGCGCGAGAAGGTCAGGAACGAGCCGGCGATGAGCCCCTCCCGGATCGCGGGGAGCGTCACGAGGAAAAAGACCTGCCCCTCCCCGGCCCCCAGGGTGCGCGCCGCGTCCTCCCCGGAGCGGGGAACGGTCTCGAGGACGGCGCCCACCGCCCGGACCATGAACGGGAAGGTGACGAAGACGTGCCCCAGCAGCAGACCGGGGAAGGAGAACATGATCTGGATGTTCCGCTCGCTGAAGAATCGGCCGGCGGGGCCCAGGGGACCGTACAGGAGGAGGAGGGCGAACCCCGTGACCACCGTCGGGATCGCCAGCGGGATGTCCACGAGCGCGTTCAACGCCTTTCGCCCCGGGAAGCGATACCGCGTCAGGATGAAGGCGAGCGCGGTCCCGATGACGGCGTTCACGGCGGTCGCCGCGAGCGCGATGACCGCCGTGAGTCGCAGCGCGTAAAGGGCCTCGGGGGCCTTGAGGCGGTCCCAGAACACCCCGATCCCCTCCGTCACCGCGTACCGGTTGAGCGACACGAGCGGAAGAAGGATCAGCAGGAGGAAAAGCCCGACGGCGGAGGCGAAAAGCCCCCACCGCACGAGGGCGTCGATGTTCCGGAACCGCGCCATGGCGACCCTCTACTTCACCTGCGTCTTCTTCCAGGCGTTCTCGATGACGTTCTTGCGCGCGTTCCTCCAGCCGCCCAGGTCGTCCACGGTGAACGGCTCGGCGACCTTGGCGTACTTCGCCTGGAACTCCTTCCCGATCTTCCCGTCGACGGGCCGGAAGCCGTACTTCGCGTACGCCCGCTGGGCTTCGGCGGTGTAGAGGAACTTGATGAACTCCGAGACCGCGTGCTCCTGCTCCGGCCGGATGTTGCGGTCGATCCGGGCGACCTTCCACTCGGTCTCGATCGTCTTCCGGGGAACGGAGATGGCGTAGTCGCGTCCCTTGTCCTTTTCGAGGAGCGCCTCGTTCTCGTAGGTGACGATGGCGTCCCCGAAGCCGGCGTCGAACTGGACGAACGTCTGCCGGGCCGACTCGGGCTGCGCGATGACGTTTCTCCCCACCGCGGCGAGGAGTTTCGTCCCCGCGTCTTCGGGGCCGAAAGTCAGCTTCGAGAAGTCCGCCCCCGCCCCGTAGATGGCGAAGATCGCCCACTGGGCGCCGCCGGAGGTGTCGGGGTTCGCGTGGAGGACCTTTGTCCCGGCCTTTGCGAGGTCCTCGAACGTCCGCAGTCCCTTGGGGTTGTCTTTCCGGGTGACGAAGACGATGACCGACTTGATGACGGAGCCGCCGTTCGGGTTCTTCCGCCAGTCGGAGGCGACGAGCCCCTTCTCCTTCAGCTGCTCGAGGTAGAGCTCCGACGACAGGATCGCCACCTGGACCGGCGCGCCGCCGAGGATCTGGTTCTTGAGCGTCCCGGACCCGGCGAAGGAGGCGGCGACGTCCACGTCCTTGCCGAACTTCTCCCGGTAATATTTCCTGAACGCCGGGATGATCTCCTTCGTCGTGGCGTCTTCGGTGACGCAGCACGAATCGATGGTCAATCTGATCGGCTCCGCGAATGCCGGGGGGACGAGAACCAGGAGGGCCGCCAGGGAGAGGAGTACCCTTTTCATAATGCCTCCATAAAAAAGATGTTTTTTGTAGAGTTTTATGCCCCAAAAAATCCCGCTCGGGAGCAGGTGGCGGGGTCCTATTCTCTACTTGTCAGATAGGGTAAATATGTTATTGCAGCCTGTCAAGCCAAAAAATCGAGGGACGAAATGCAGAGGGACGTTCCTGAACTTTTCGCGCGACCGGCGGCCGAAAAGCTCGGGAACGTCCCTGGACTTTTTACGGGTGGATGAGGGTGTGCGCCTGGCGGTACGCGTCGGCAAGCGCCGGAAGCGGCAGGTCCGTGTGCCAGTGGCCGGTGAGCCGCGCGACTGCCCAGATCGCGAATATCGTTCCGAGCCCGACCGCGGGGACCAGGTAGGGCGAAAGGGACTTCGTCCCCTTCCGGGTGACCGTCAGGCAGTTGTCCACCGGGCAGGCGGCGACGCACGACATGCAGCCGGTGCATTCCGGGGTCCACACCGACGGCTTCGCGTGGACCCGGATCTCCACCGGGCATGCCCGGGTGCAAGCCTTGCAGTCGATGCACGTCTCCTTTTCGCGCACGACGCGCTGCGGCGACATCCAGCTGACGAGCCCGAGGAGCGCCCCGTACGGGCACAGGTAGCGGCACCAGAAGTTCTTGATCGCGACGGAGAGGCCGGCCAGGACGAGGAGGGTGACCGCGGCCGTCCGGGAGATGTCGGTGAAGAAGAGGAGCATCTTTGCGTCGGCGGCGTAATTGTACGTCGTGTGCACGAACGCCTCGATCGCCGCGAGGTCCATCCGGACGATGATCGCCCATGCGAAGAAGGCGAGGAGGAGATATTTCAGCGACGCGAGGCCGAGGTCCGCCCACCGCGGCACGACCGTTTCCTTTTTCCGGCGCCTCCACAGCGTCTTCCTGCCGGCCCACTCGAGGAAGCGCGACAGGCCGCCCACCGGGCAGACCCAGGAGCAGAAGACCTTTCGGGCGAGGAGCGAGGATACGATCGCGGCGACGAGGATCGTCAGCCCGGCCGGGTGAACGGCGTCCCACGTCCCCGTGAGCGCGAGACGCTTGAGCCCGATCAGGGCGCTGATCGGAAGGAAGCCCTCCACCGCGGCGGGACGGTGGGCGGTGACCGGTCCGCCGGAGACGATCTGGGTGTAGAAGGAGTGGAACTCGATTCCGACCAGGACGAAAAACGCGATGTAGGCCGCCTGGACGAGCCCCCTGGCCGTCGGGAGGGCCCGGTACGGGTTCGGCCGGATCGCGGGTTCAACTCCGGGACCGCGTCTGCGCGCGGGTTCGGTCATCGATGCGCCCCCTGGCAATTCCTTTCGCTCTGCGCCTTTTCCACTCTAACACCCTCGCGCCCGGCTTCCTTGACCTGTCTCAAACAGCCCAAGTAAACTGGAGCCGTCGATTCGCGCTGTCGCGCCCCGAGTCCGCGGCGCGCGGGGGAGCCGGGGGAATGACCCTGATCGGGGAAGTGTTCGTGGCCGACGTCATCGGGAAGCAGGTCCTCGATCCGGTGGGCGAGGAGATCGGGCGGCTCCGCGACATCGCGGTGGAAGGCGGCGGCCAGTTCCCCCGGGCGGCCGGCCTGCTCCTCGAGAAGAAGAACAAGGTTCTCTACCTGCCGTGGGAGGACCTGAGCATCTTCAACCGGAGGATCATCTCCTCCCGCAAGCGGGAGGCGGAGCTCGGCGAATTCCAGCCGGCCGCCGACTGGCTCCTCATCGGGAAAGACGTGCTGGACAAGCAGATCGTCGACATCGACGGGGCGAAGATCGTCCGCGTCAACGACGTGAAGCTGACCGACGAGGGCGGCTCCGCCTGCGTCACCGACGTGGACGTCGGCGTGCGGGGGATCCTTCGGCGCCTCGGGATCGAGCGGCGGGGCGACGCCTTCTTCCGGGCCATCCGCCATCCCCTCAAGCACCAGCTCATCTCCTGGCGGTTCATCCAGCCCCTCCAGCCGAAGCTCGACCGGCTGACCCTTTCGGTGTCCCGCCAGGCCCTGTCCGACCTCCATCCCGCCGACATCGCGCAGATCATCAGCGGCATGTCCCCCGACGAGCGGAAAGGGTTCTTCGAAAAGCTCGACCTCGAGACGGCGGCGGAGGCGCTCCACGAGCTCGAGCCGGACGTGCAGGCCGACCTCATCACGGACATGGACAAGGAGCAGGCGGCCGACGTCATCGAGCGGATGCCGCCCGACGAGGCGGCCGACGTCATCGCCGATCTCCCGGCGGAGAAGGCGCAGGAGCTGCTCGGTCTCATCGAGAAGGAGGAGGCCGAGGACATCCACGAGCTCCTCGGGCACGAGGAAGACACGGCCGGCGGGCTCATGACGAACGAGTACCTCGCCTGGCCGCCGGAGATCACCGTGGCCGAGGCGCTGGAGAAATTCAGGACCGAGGCGACCGGGATCGAGGCGGTCTACTACATCTACGTGGTCCGGGACGAGAAGCTCCTGGGCGTCGTGGGGCTCCGGGAACTCATCCTGCTCGACCCGGCACTGCCGCTTTCCGCGGTGATGCACACGAAGCTCATCACCGTGCAGGCCGACGCGAACCAGGGGGCGGTCGCCGCGCTCATCTCGAAATACAACCTGCTGGCCCTTCCGGTGGTGGACGACGGGAACTGCCTGCTGGGCGTCGTCACCGTGGACGACGTCGTCGACCTCCTCCTGCCCCCCGCCTCGCGCCGCAAGCGCCGAAAGATGTAAGACCGAAGGACTCCGCGGCGCCGATTCGATGACGTATCCGGAGGCGCAGCGCCCTTCCGGCGCCGGCAACCGGACAGGTTATCGTTTTGACGGAATGGCTAGAGTCCGACGAGGCCCGGCAGCCCCGGAAACAGCGTCAGCGCGACGAGAAAGACCGTCAGCAGGATCATGACGGCGCTGGTCGTCCAGGCGATCGCGTTGAAGGCCCCCGTGTTGACGTAATCCCCCATGAGCTCCCGGTCGTTTGCGAGCTTGAGCATGAAGACCAGGACGAACGGCAGGAGGATCCCGTTCGCCACCTGGGAGAGGTACATGATGAGAATCAGCGGGGCGCCGGGAGCCAGGACCAGCAGGGCGCCCAGCACGATGAGCCCCGTGTACAGCCAGAAGAAATGCGGCGCCGTCCGGAAATCCTTGTCGATGCCCGATTCCCAGCCCATCCCCTCGCAGACGCTGTACGCCGTCGCCAGCGGGAGGATCGACGCGGCGAAGAGAGAGGCGTTGGCCAGTCCGAAGGCGAACAGCCCCGAGGCGTATTTCCCGGCGAGGGGCTCCAGCGCCAGCGCGGCGTCCTTCGCGTCAGAGATGCGGACTCCCGCCGCGAACAGCGTCGCGCCGCACGCGACGATGATCGACAGCGCGACGAGGTCGGTCACGAAGCAGCCGACGATCACGTCGGCCCGGCACAGGGCGTACTCCTCGACCTGGATGTTCTTCTCGACGACCGCCGACTGAAGGTAGAACTGCATCCAGGGAGCGATCGTCGTGCCGACCATGCCGATGAGAAGCATGATGTACGCCCCGTCCGCGTTCAGGTGCGGCGTCACGAGCTCGCGGGCCACGGTTCCCCAGGGCGGGTGGCCCAGGTAGGCGGAGATCGCGTATGTGAAGTAGATGGTGCAGGCGACGAGGAAGATCTTCTCGACGACGCGGTAAGTCCCCTTCACGACGAGAAACCACACGAAGACCGCGCCGATCGGGACGGAGATGTACTTGCTGACGCCGAAGATCTCGAGCGCGGCCGCCCACCCGGCGAATTCGGCGACCGTGTTTCCGAGGTTGGCGAGCAGGAGCGCCGCGAGGAGGAAGAACGTCGGCCGGACCCCGAACTTTTCCCGGATGAGGTCGGCAAGCGTTTTTCCGGTGACGACGCCCATCCGGGCGACCATCTCCTGCACGACGATGAGGGCGACCGTGATGGGGATGAGGGTCCACAGGAGCGTGTAGCCGAAGTGCGCTCCCGCGATCGAATAGGTCGCGATTCCCCCCGCGTCGTTGTCGACCGACGCCGTGATGATTCCCGGCCCCAGGACGGCGAGGAACGCGATGAGGGTCTTCTTGTCGGGCCTGCCGAAACGCAACGGGATCTTCCGCCTTTCCGAGCGTCGAGTCCTCCAAAACTACCATATCCCATGCGGGGTTGCCTCCGAAAAACGGCCGTTCGTCGCGCCGGATTCGGGGATCTCGCCGCGCCGGGATATAATGGAAAGTGTCCGGAGACGTGGGTCGGCGCGCGGCAGCCAACGTGACGGGGATCGTGGAGGAGGTGGCCCATGGATCTCAGGCTGACGAACATGGAACTCCAGATGTTGAGGGAGCTGCTCGAGGCGGACTACTCCCGGATCATCCTCGAGAT
>JBLNEU010000123.1:0-5878 GCA_050263015.1 Deltaproteobacteria bacterium
CCCGGCCAAGGCGAGCGACAGCACCTCTCCCCGGGGCAGCGGGATCGCTCCGTGCCGGAAGATCCAGTAGAGCGAGAAGATGGCGATCGCCGACCCGTGCATGAACACGTTGAACGCGAGCTTGCGGCGGGTCGTCTTGAGGATCAGGTTCCAGCCGGCGTGCATGACCGCCGAGACGAGGATGAGCAGGAGCGCTTCGGTCGGCATGCCATACGGTACGGCGGCGCGCGGTCCCGCGTCAACCGGCCCCGGCCCCGGGGCCGTTGACCTGCGTCAATGCGCGAACGTCCTTCCCGCCCGAAAATGGATGTTGCGGGAGACGGACGTTCCCGCGTGCGTCGCCAGGGGGAAGAAGGATGGACATTCTCGGGAACGCGCTGACCGCCGTCCACCTGGTTGCCGCCGTCGCGTGGCTGGGCGGGATGATCTTCCATATCGTCGTCGTCGACCCCGTTTTCAGGAAGAACGAGGTGTCGTTCCAGAGCGCGTTCCTCTTGGCGCTGATGGAGCGGCGATTCCGGAAGCTCGTCGGGACCTCCATCGTCCTCCTCGTGGGGACCGGGGCCGTCAAGGCGTATCTCCTGCTCGGGTCGGTCCCCGCCTTGTGGACGACGTCGGCAGGGCGGCTCGTCCTCTTCAAGATCGGGCTCACCGCGGCGATGCTCGTCATCTTCGCCGTCTGCCCGAAGACGAAATCGTGCTCCACGATCCCGGGCGTGTGCGACGTCGCCTCGGAGGCGCTCCTCTCGGGGAAGGGGGACGGGACGATCCGGGAGCGGTCGAAGGTGGTCCTGCCGAAGGTCGCTCTTGCCTTGGGGATCGGGGCGCTGGTGGCGGCGATCGCCCTTCGCGGTTAGGGGCCAGCCCCGGCCGGCAGTGGCGGCGCTGGAGGACGCGCGGGACGGTACGGTCCCGGGGCGTGTATAATCAGCGGATGCGCCCCGGAAAGACACTCCGGCTCGCCCTCCTGGCGTCCGGCGGACTCGTTCTGCTCTGGATCGCCTGGCTCGGCGTCTCCCTCCTCTTACTCCCGTCGGTCGCTCCGCTGAAGGACCCGCGCAAGTCGTACGTCGTCGTCGTCCGGGACTGGAAGCGGGCGAACCGCCCGTTCGTCCTGGGGCCCAAAAACAGGCGTTGGACGCCGATCGGCGCGATCCCCTCGTCGATGAGGAAAGCGGTCGTCGCCGCCGAGGACGCCAAATTCTACTCCCACGACGGGGTCGATTACGACGCGATGAAGGCCGCCCTGAAGACGGACATCGAGAAGCGGCGGTTCGCCCGGGGCGGAAGCACGATCACGCAGCAGCTGGCCAAGAACGTGTTCCTGTCGCGGGAGAAGACGATCAACCGCAAGATCAAGGAGGTCGTCCTTGCATGGCGGATCGACGACATCCTGAGCAAATCCCGCATTCTCGAACTGTATCTGAACGTCGTCGAGCTCGGTCCGATGATCTTCGGCGTGGGACACGCGTCGCAATACTATTTCGGGAAGCCGCCGTCCGCGCTGACGATCCGGGAAAGCGCGTTTCTCGCGGCGATGCTCCCGGGACCGCGGATCTACGATCCGTACCGGAAGATGGAGCGGGTGATGCGCCGGTCGGACAAGATCCTGCGGCACATGGCCGCCGCCGGGATGATCACGGAGGACGAGTTCCGGGTCGCCCTCGCGGAGATCCCGAACATCGCGGGCCTCGAACGCAAGGTCGAGAAGACGATTGCCTCGCCGCCCCCGCCGGTGGACAAGGTGCCTCCGACGGTGGCAGCGGACGGGGTCGAGGTCGTTGCGCCCGATGCGGGCGCGGGGTCGCCGTCCGGCCCGCCGCCCGTGGGGCCGCCCGAGGCGCCGCCGGAAGCGCCGCCGGCCGGCGAAGCGGATGGACCGGCTTTGGCCGTCCCGCCGGCGGAGACGCCGGGCGCGGCCCCGGGCGAGGCGAGATGACCGCGGGGGGCGGCACCCCCGGCGACAGGGGGCAGACGCATCATCACGGGCAGAAAAGGAGAGGGAGAGATGAAGGGGAAGCGGACATGGAGAGGGGCGGCCGCGTTCGGCGTGCCCGTGGCCGACGTGTACGGGGCGTTCAAGGACAGGAGCGGCCTGCTCCTCATCGAGCGCCACGGGGCGGGGCAGTACGAGGTGCACCCGACCAACGCCGGGTATCGGGCGATGGCGCGGGCCTTCGAGGCGGCCATCGCGGACTAGCCCGCGGGGGGCCGGCAGCCGCGCCGGCCTTCTTTCCGTCTGTCCTTTCCCGCGACGCCGATGTAACATGGCCGCGATGATCGCCGCACCGGCGAGCGGGGGTCGTCGGGAGCGGATTTGCCTGTAGCCGACATCGATCCGACATTCCGTCAGAAGGTCATCGCGGATTTCACCGCGGACTGGCAGTTCTGGGTGCGCGAGGACGGTACCCTCGAGTACCTGAGCGCCGACTGCCTCGCCGTCTGCGGCTGGTCGCGGGACGATTTCTTCGCCGGGCGGGTGCGCCTCAGGGACTATGTGCACCCGGACGATTACCAGGCGGTCAAGGCCCATTACCGCGAGGCGTCCGCGGGCGGCGAGGGGCGCGACGTCGAGTTCCGCCTCGTCAGGCGGGACGGCGCGGTGATCTGGTGCTCCGTCTCCTATATCCCGATCCGGGACGAGGCCGGACGGTCGTGGGGGTTCCGGGGAAGCGTCCGCAACATCGACCGCCGGAAAGAGGCCGAGCTGTCCGTCCTCCGGGAGCGGAACATGCTCGACGCGGTCGTCTCGTCGATCGGCGCCGGACTGACCCTTCTCGACCGGTCGCGGCGGATCGTCTGGTACAACGCACGCACGGCGGAAGCCATGGGGCCGATCGGGGAGAACCGGGGGAAGCCGTGCTACCGCGTGTTCGAGGGGAGGGACGCGGCCTGCGCCGAGTGCCCGGTCGAGGCGGCCCTGGCGTCCGGCAAGGAGGCCAGGACCGAAAGGCTCGGGTTGAAATTCCGCGACGGGACCCTGCGCGACCTGGTCATCATCGCCGTACCCGTCGAGGGTGCGCCCGGCAATGGGGGCGGCTGCCTCGAGATCGTCCTGGACATCACGGAGGCGCGCCGGCAAACCCTGGAGAAGGAGAAGCTGCGGGAGCAGCTGATCCGGTCCCAGAGGATGGAGGCCCTCGGCGAGCTCGCGGGCGGGATCGCCCACGAGTTCAACAACTACATCGGCGCGATCGCCGGGGTCGCCTCGTCCCTCCGGATGCAGTGCGATTCCGTGAGCTCCGCGGGCCGGCAGATCGAGATCATCGAGAAGGCGGCTTCGCGGGCGTCGGACCTGACGAAACAGCTCCTCGGATTCGCCCGGCGGGGCCGGCCCGTCGTCCGGGAGGTGCGCCCGAACGACGTGGCGTCGGCCGTTCTCTCCATCGCCCGCCAGACGTTCGGCCGCGGGATCGAAGTCGCGCAGGACCTTGCCGATGGCATCTGGAACGTCGTGGGCGACCCGGGGCAGCTGGAGCAGACGCTCATGAACATCTGCATCAACGCCCGGGACGCCATGCCGTCGGGGGGGACGCTCACGGTGAGCACCCGCAACGTCGAGCTCGGCGACCGTCGGCTTCGCCAGGCGGGCGGCGAGGGGCTGCCGCCCGGGCCGTACGTGCTCGTGACCGTGGCGGACACGGGGGCAGGCATCGTCCCGGAGGTCCGGGAACGGATCTTCGAGCCGTTCTTCACCACCAAGGAGCCCGGCAAGGGGACCGGGATGGGACTCGCCCTGGCTTACGGGATCGTCAAGGGGCACGGCGGGTCCATCGACGTGGAGAGCGCTCCCGGCCGAGGGACCGTCTTTGGCGTCTTTCTTCCGGCGCGGCGGCCCTGACGGCCTTCCGGCGCGGGATCCGTCAACCGCTCCGCCGGCCCTTCCGGAGCGCGTGCGCGAGGTCCGCGACGAGATCGTCCGCGTTCTCGATCCCGATCGAGAGGCGCACGAGCGCGGGGGTGAGGCCCACCGCGGCCTGTTCGGCGGCGGGGATGTCGGAATGCGTCATCGTGGCGGGGTGGGTCACCAGCGTCTCGACGCCGCCGAGGCTCTCGGCCAGGAGAATGGTCGAGAGGGAGGACAGGAACCGGGGGACTTCCGGTTCCCGCGCGAGCTCGAACGAGATGACGGCGCCCGGCCCCGACGCCTGGGACATGTGGAGCTCCCGGCGGCAATGCCCCGGGAGCCCCGGGTAGAACACCTTCCGGACGGCGGGATGGGACGCGAGGAAAGCGGCCACGACCTCGGCGTTGCGCTGGGCGCGCTCGATCCGCACGGCGAGCGTCTTGATCCCCCGGAGAAGCAGCCACGCGTCGAAGGGCGAGAGGATCGCCCCGACCGCCTTCTGGGCGAAGTGCATCTTCTCGCCGAGGTCCGGGTCCGCGACGATCACGGCTCCCCCGATCAGGTCGTTGTGCCCGCCGAGGAACTTGGTGGCGCTGTGGACGACGAGGTCGGCTCCGAGCGCCAGGGGCCGCTGGAGAAGCGGGGACATGAACGTGTTGTCCACGATCGAGAGGACCCCCCGCTCCCGCGCGACCCGCGCCACCCCGCGGATATCGGCGATCTTCATGAGCGGGTTGGTGGGGGTCTCGATGAAGAGGGCCTTCGTCCGTTTCCCGATCCTTCGCGCCACGGCCGCCGGGTCGCCCATGTCCACGTAGTCGAATGCGAGGCCGCACGGGCGCAGGAGCTTCTCGAAGAGCCGGTACGTCCCCCCGTACAGGTCGTCGGAGCACAGGATGTGGTCGCCCGAGGCGAAGAGCGTCATGGCCGCGGAGACGGCCGCCATCCCGGAGGAGAAGGCCACGGCGCGCGTTCCCCCCTCGAGCTCGGCGAGGGCCCGCTCGGCCGCCTGGCGCGTCGGGTTCTCCGACCGGGAGTAGTCGAACCCCTGGTTCTTCCCGAACGCCCGGTACCGGTAGATGGCCGTCGTGTAGATCGGGACGCTGACCGCCCCGTACGCCTTGTCCGCCCCGACGCCGGCCTGCGCCGCCAGCGTCTCGATCGACCGGTTCCGCCGCGCCCCCATCCGGTTCTCCTCGTCCGTCAGATGAAGTACATCACGTTTCGCCGCTTCCGCTCCGCCGCGTCCTTCTCCTCGCGGGCAAGGTCGGCGAGCGTCCAGCGCGAGAGGACCGCCTCGATCGCCTCGGACGCCTCGCGCACGAGCCGGGTCACCGCCTCGGACGCCGCCCCGCCCCCTTTTCCCGGTCTCGCGGGCGCCGCCGATGCGACGAGCGGTCCCTCGACGGCGCGGATGATCTCGGAGGAGCGGATCGCCTCGGGACGGCGCGCGAGGATGTAACCGCCGCCGACCCCCCGGCGGCTCGTCAGGATCCCGGCGTTCTTGAGCTCCAGGAGGATCAGCTCGAGAAACTTCTTGGGGATGTCGTTCTTCCCGGCCAGGTCCTTGATCTGGAACGTGGTGCCTTCAGGGAAGCCGGCCGCGTAAATGAGCGCCCGAAGGGCGTATTCGGTCTTCTTCGACAGCCGCATCGTGCCTCCGCCGGTGTGATATCCTACATACCCTATCATATTAAAGGTGAAGCGCTGAAAAGGCCAGGAACTTCGGTCCGGGATCCTGTTGCGGAATTCGTCCTATCCCGGGCCTTCACCCTTCTTCTCTATTTCCAGGAGGTACGCCGACTCCCGCCGCGTGACGCCCGTCACCCGGTGCCCCTCCGTTTTCACGGATGAGATGACGTTCTTCAGGGCCTCCCCGCCGAGCAGCACGGTCAGCTTCCCGGAGGGGGCGATCTTCGTCATGGCGATCTTCACCTTGACGAACGTCATCGGGCAGACGTCTTTCGTGATGTCGATTTCCGGATTCATGATCTACCGGCCCGTCCTTTCACCGAGATCGTCTTTCTGCGA
>JBLNEU010000124.1:0-2728 GCA_050263015.1 Deltaproteobacteria bacterium
CGACGTGGCTCCGGGGGCCGTCCTGGCTCCGGAGGACAAGGAGGACTCCAACATCGGCGCGCTCCGCGTGCTCTTCGTCCTCGACCTGCGGGACGACCCGTTCAATCCGCGAAAGGGGTCCCTCAACTCCCTGTCGGCGGAATCGGCCGCTTCCATCCTCGGCTCGGACGTCTCCTACTACGAGATCACCGGGCAGAGCAGCTGGTACTTCTCGCTGTTCCGGCGGGCGACTTTCGTCGCTTCGGGCCGCGGGGGGTACGCCCACCCGTACGGCGAGACGGTCGCCGTCCCGATCCAGAAGCGTTTTTTCCTGGGGGGGCGCACGACCGTCCGGGGATTTTCCGAGCAGGCGATCGGCCCGCGCGCGGCCGACGGTTCCGTGATCGGCGGGGATTACATGGTCAACGGGAACCTCGAGCTCCGGGTGCCTCTCCAGGGCGGCTTCATCCTCGCGACCTTCCTGGACGCGGGAAGCGTCTGGCTCAGGGGACAAGTCCCGGGACAGGACTTCGACCTCCGGGAAGGGGCGGGCCTGGGGCTGCGCTATGTAACGCCGGTCGGTCCGATCAGCTTCGACTACGGCTGGAAGCTCGACAGGCGCCCGGGGGAGTCGCCCACGGAGTGGCATTTCACCATCGGTGCGGTCTTCTGACCGGCCGCTGCGGTTTTCCCACTATCTCATCGCGCCGAAATCAGGCTAACGTGCCAATATTTGGGGGAAACCTCCCCGTGGAGAGGCAGCGCTGGATTCGGGGATCCGATGGAAATATCCGTACGGGGCGGTGTGGCTGGGCGTGATCGCGGTCACCCTGCTCGCGGGCGCGGTCTTGCCGCGGGAGGGAGCGGGGGCAGCGGCGGTCCTCTGGGCGGCGGTCGCCGGCGAGCTGCTGGCGGGCGCATGCCTCTACGTCCTCATCGACCGGAAGGTCTTCCGGCCCGCGGAAGGCTGGCGGCGCGTTCTCCTCGCGCCCGGCGACGGCGCGGTCCCCGCGGACGCCGGAGCCCTCACCCCGCTTGCGGAGGCGGTCGCCGCGCGCCATGAACGGGAGCAGGCGGAGTTCGAGACGGCCCTGCGGGAGAGCCGGACGAAGCTGCGTCATGTCGAGACGCTCCGGCGGGACCTCGAGGAGACGAAGGCCCATCTCGAGGCCAAGATCCACGACCTCCACTCCATCTACGAGGCGTCCACCGCGATCGCGGGGACGCTGGAGACCGACGAGCTTTTCCGCGCCATCGGGGAGCGGGCCATGCGGACGCTCGGACTCAACGATTTCTGCATCCTCCTCTACAACTCGGAGAAGCGTCGGCTCACCTGTCGCGCCGTGGCCGGGTCGGACCCGTCCCTGTCTGACGATTTCAGCATCGCTCCGGGCGAGGGCGTGTCCTGGCGCGTCTTCGAGACGGGCGAGCCGGTCTACATTCCCGACGTCCGGGCGACTCCCGAGTTCCGCTATTACGGCGGGCGGCGGATGGACGTCCGTTCCTTCATGTGCGTTCCGCTCCTCTCGAAAGGGAAGGCGATCGGCGTCCTCAACGTCAACCACCCCGAGCCCAACGCGTTCGACGCCGAGTCGCTGGCCACCATGCGCGTCCTGGCCACGCACATGGCGATCGCCATCGAGAACGCGGAGATGTTCCAGTTCGTCAAGACCCTCGCGGACAAGGACTCCCTCACGCTCCTCTACAACCACGGCGCCTTCCACGCGAAGCTCAACATCGAGCTCGAGCGGGCCGCGCGCTACGGGCGCGCCCTGTCGGTCATCATGCTCGACCTCGACTCCTTCAAGGAGATCAACGACACCTGCGGGCACATCGTGGGGGACCGCATCCTGGTGATGACCGCGGGGGTGCTGTGCGCCCATCTCCGGAAGAGCGACGTGGCGGCCCGGTACGGCGGCGACGAGTTCGCGGTGATCCTCCCGGAAACGGACCTCGCGGCCACCGCGACCATCGCCGGCCGGATCGCGGCGGGAATCTCCCAGGTGCGGCTAGACACGAGGAAGGGCGAAGTCATCTCGTTCTCGGCGAGCATCGGCTACGCGGCGTGCCAGCCCGATTCGAAGGACCGGGAAGGCATCCTGAACGTGGCCGACCGGCTGATGTACGAGTCGAAGCGCAGGGGGCATGGCGGCATTCTGGGCGAGCAGCTGTGATCCGGCGGCGGGAGGGAACCCGGGATGCCCGATGAGAAATCGCCCGGATGGTGGACGGAGCTGATGGAGAGGCTCAGGCGCCTGACCTACGTCGCCGGGGAGGTCCCGACGTCCGAGGAACTCCTCGTTCTCTCCGAAGCGCGGCAGCGGGTGGGACTCGTGATCCGGGCGCGCTGGGTTCTTCTCGGGATCCTGGCCACGTACGGGATCTTCGTCGCTCTCTTCTACCGGCACGCGTCCGCCGACTCGGCCGCGATCACCGCGACCCACCGCTCCGTCGCCGTCGCGGCGTTCCTCTTCGTGGCCGCCTACAACGCCTGGTACCATTACTCGTACCGGTGGCTCGTCCGGCTCCGGTTCCTCAACCAGGTGCAACTGCTGTTCGACGTCCTGTTCGTCACCGTCGTGGTCCACTACAGCGGGGGCGCGGTGTCCTGGTTCTGGGCGATGTACTGCGTCCTGACGCTGGAGGCCTCCCTGATCATGGACGAGAAGGGGGACACGTTCGCCATCGCGGCGCTGTCCTCGATCGCCTACGGCGGGCTCCTGACCTTAGAGTACTACGCGGTGATCCT
>JBLNEU010000125.1:0-3937 GCA_050263015.1 Deltaproteobacteria bacterium
CCCCGTGACCTGCTTGAGATAATCGGGGTCCCGGAAATCGCCCCCCTCGGGCAGTTCCGTCCAGATCCCCTGGATCAGGAACAGCTTCTCCGTGATGCCCCTTCCCCGGTTGAACGCCTTCAGCGCCCGGTAGAACCCGGGCGGCAGGATCGTGTATACCCGGAGGACGTTGGCGTTCATCTTCCGGACATTGCCGAACCATTCGAGATAAGTCCGTTCTCCCTCCGGGAATTCGACGGGGTATTTCCCGGGCAGGCCGAATCCGAGGTTGACGCCGTTGACGTACACGGGCCGGGGCGGACGCGAGGATGTCCCGATCCAGAAATAGCGGCCCCGCGCGAAGACCGAAACGCTTCTGTCCGCCGCCTCCGCGGCAGTCCGGCCGGCCGGGGTGGCGCTCGCCGCTGTGCGGGCGGACGGCGCGCCCCGCCCCATCCGTTTCACGGCCAGCGCTTTCCCGGTGCGGCAGTCGTCGTTTGCGCGGTCCAGGGCGAGCCCCCTGTCGAAGTTCCCGAGCGCTTCGGCGGGAAGCTCCATCCGGAGATGGGCGTACCCCAATCCGCAATGCGGGTCGGAGGAGCGCGGGTCGAGAGCGATCGACTGCTCGAAGCGGGCCTTTGCGTCCCGCGCATTGCCGGACTTCAGAAGCGCCCAGCCGAGAAGGGAGAGGTCCCCTCCGTCCGGCGCCGGTTTTTCCCGAAGAATTGCGATCGCCTCCGCATGGCGCCCGGCGCGGTACATCGCGAGGGCCCTGTCGTAAAGATCGACGCCCGGGGCGGCCGCTCCCGTCGCCGCGACGACGAGCATCAGGAGGCCGATGCCGATTGATGCCGACCTGGTCATGCGGCCTGGTGCGCCGCCGGGGAGACGGTCATGCGTCCGCCCGATCCGTGTCGCCGCGTCTCCCGTTTTCGCCCTTCTGCACGTGCTCCCACTTTCTCATTCCGAAGAGGTACTTGAGGAGCGCCTGGCACCGCCAGAAGGAATTCAGCTGACGATACCCGAAGTTTTCCAGCACGCCATACGTCAACAGCCGTCCCAGGTGGCTCCAACGCGGATAGCGCCGGAAGGTGATCTCCTCGAGAAAGACGCCGGCGGTCGACAGGAAGATTCCGTAAACGATGGCCAGCGTCAGAAACAGGAGCATGAACTCCGTGCTGACCAGCCCCAGGAGGAAGGAGAGCACGACGACGACGTAGCCGAGGATCTCGACGACCGGGCTCAACATTTCCACGAGGAGGTAGTAAGGGACGATGAGAAGGCCGAGCTTGCCGTAACGCGGGTTGAACGCCAGGCGCCGGAACTGGAAAAGGCTCTGGATGAGACCGAGGTGCCATCTCCGCCGTTGCCGTCCGAGCATCTTCACATCCTCCGGGACCTCGGTCCAGCAGATCGGATCGGAGATGAACTTGACCCGGTAACGGGACTTGTTCCTTATGTTGTGCGCGTGGAGCTTGACGACGATCTCCATGTCCTCCGTCACATTGCTGGTCCGGTAGCCGCCGACTTCGACGACGGACTGCTTGCGGAACAGGGAGAAGGCGCCGGAAAGGATGAGGATCCCGTTCATGGCGTCCAGGCCGACGCGGCCGAAGAGGAACGCCCGCAGGTACTCCACGATCTGGAACACGGCGAGCGGAGACTTCGGCAGCTCGATCCGCTCGATCTCGTTCCCCCGGAGGACGACGCCGTTGACGACGCGCACGACCCCGCCGCAGGCGACGACCGGGACCGAGCTCTCGACCACGGGGGCCATGAGCCGGATCAGGGCATTGGTCTCCAGGACGGAGTCCGCGTCCACCGTGCAGAAATAGGGGCACCGCGAGACGTTGATGCCGCAGTTGAGCGCATCGGCCTTGCCGCCGTTCGCCTTGTCGACGACAAGGAGACCTGGCAGGTTCTTGCTGTAATAGAACCCCCGGGCCGGAACCGTCTTGAGGATCGTCCTGTACGCCCTGTCGATCTTCTTCAGGTCGAACGTGTCGATCAGGATCTGCAGGGTCCCGTCGGTCGAGCCGTCGTTGACGACGATGACCTCGAAAAACGGGTAGTTGACGGCCAACGCGGACCGGACCGTGCGGATGATGACCGACTCCTCGTTGTGGGCGGCGATCAGGATCGAGACCGGGGGGGTCTCGGGCGACGCGATGAAGTCCCTGATCGGCGAATACCTGATCCGCTTGATGTGGCGCAGGATCGCGACGAGCGCCGTTCCGAGGAGAACGGTGTAGATCAGGTTGACGACGCCGTAGTAGATCCCGACGAAGACGTTGAAGCCGATGAGCAGCGGGACGATCGCGGCGCTCATGCGCGTGCCTCCTGCGCGATCATGGTCTCGATGTCGCGCCGGACTTGCTCGGGCAGGGGGGTCTTGAGGCACTCGACGTGCGGGGTCCGGTAGTTCAACGCGGCCATGACGGCGAGGATCCGCTTCGAGCTCTCGTAGACGCCCGACTCGCGGTCGCCCAGGTTCGCGACGAGCAGGTCGACGAAGCCGGACTTCTCGATCTCCTCGCAGACGCTTTCCTTGGCGTAACGGTCCGTGTGCTCGAGGGTGGCGAGGAAGACGGGGATCGCCGGGTTGCCGAACCGGGTCAGCGCGGTCGCCGCCGCGTTCCGGACCTGCCAGTTCGAATCCATGAGCCGATCGCCGAGCCGGCCGGCGAGTTCCGGGTCTCCCGCGGAGCCCAGCGTCTTGGCCGCCTGGAGTCTCACGAACCAGGCCGGGTCGTCCAGCAGGGATGCGACGGCCTCCCGGGGGCCGTCCGTCAGTTCGATCCCCGACGTTCCGATCAGCTTCAGCGACATCGAGCGGATCTCGGGGTTCGGATCGCCGAGGAGGCGCATGGCGACGGGGACGCCTTCCTTTGCGGACAGACGGCCGAGAACCTCGAGGAGGGAGCCCCGGGATACCGACTCGTGCCCGGCTTCCGCGGCCTTGACGAACAGCGGGACCGCCGCGCTCCCGAAATTCAGGAGGGACGTTTCCAGCGTCTTCCGGCTGATCATGCCGTTTGCGAGCAGGTCGTCCATCCGGGTCAGGATTCCCTCGAGGCCGGCCAGGGATCCGATCCTGGCGAGCGCCCTGACCGCGTTGGTGACGATCTCGCTGCTGCGAACCGAGAGGAGAGAAACCAGCATGTCCAGCGAGGCGGCGGACTTCATCCTGCCGAGCTTGTCGATCGCCAGCGACCTGTCGATGACATTCCGTTTGCGCAGCGCTCTTTCATAGTGCGCGACGTAACCGAGCAGCGGGAAGAACGAGGCCGCGCGGCTTCCGTACCCGGGTTCGTCGCACAGGGCGAAAAGCACGTCCTCCACCGCCTTCCATCCGGGGGAGTTCGGGCGAAATGCGAACTTTCGCGGAATCTCCGCGGCCGCGCCCCGGTCGATCGCTTCCCGAATCCCCGCGGCGCACTCGACCCTGAGCCTGTCCAACCTCCGGTATCGCCGGGCCTGGGCGATCCGGCGGTACACGGCGGCGAACAGGAATCCGGCGATGAGAAGCAGGACGGTCGCGATGACCCAGATCAGGAAATGGAACAGCGTATCCGGCAAGGCCAGATTAAATCCGTCCATCGAATGGGCCCTTTCGCGCAGGGGTCGCGCCGGTCCCCGCATTCTCCGCGGGGTGCGCGCCCGTATCGGCCCCGGCCCGGAATACTTCGACCGGGGGCATGACCCCGACGCCCGGAACGGGGAACGGGGCTCGGCCGCAACCGGCGCGGGCCCTCGGGCCGATGCCGGGGCCGGTTCCGTATTCCTTATCGGCCATCGTCAGTCCTCCCTTTATCTGCGTTTATCGCCCGGGACGCAACCAAAAAGGGGGAAAGACGTTCGACGACGATCTGTTTCGCGGGGGAGTGCCGATGATCGACGGCGCTATTTGCGGGCGTCATATAGAGGGAAGGAAAACGTTGTGGCCGTCGGATTGCAC
>JBLNEU010000126.1:0-5220 GCA_050263015.1 Deltaproteobacteria bacterium
GACCTTCCAGGCGAAAAGAAGCGCCTCGATCTCCTCGGCGGTGGGCGCGCGCTTCGTCACGACCTTCAGCGCGGACGGATCGAGAACGTGCCGGTCCCGTCCCTGGAGCAGGAGCCCGCCGCTCACCTTCTTCATCTCGTGTCCGCCCTCCCGGCCCCACCGGAACTCTCCCCCGGTTTCGAGCACCCGGAGGTTCGCCTTTGCGGCGAGGACGGTGCGCGCCGCCTTGTCGTACGCGGGCGCGATGATCGCCTCGAAGAAGGTGGACGCGACCTCCTTCGCCGTCTCCGCGTTCACCGGCCGGTTGAAACCGATGACCCCCCCGTACGCCGAAACCGGGTCGCATTCGCGCGCCTTCCTGAACGCGTCCGCGAGCCGGCGCTTCGACGTCCCGACGCCCGAGGGATTGGTGTGCTTGATGATGACCGCCGCGGGATCCGCGAACTCCAGCGCCAACTGGAGGGCCGCGTCGATGTCCACGATGTTGTTGTAGGAGAGCTCCTTCCCCTGGAGCTGCCGCGATCCCCCGAGGGTCGGCTCGTCCGCCGAACCGGTGTCGGCGTAGAAGGCCGCGGTCTGGTGCGGGTTCTCCCCGTACCGGAGCGGCTGGACCTTGCGCCACTGCGCCGTGAAGGTGGCGGGGTACTCGTCGCGGGCCCCCTCGCCGCGCCCGAGATGGTTCGAGATCGCCGCGTCGTAGCGCGCCGTGAGTGCGAACGCCTTCCGGCCGAGCTCGTCGTGGGTCGCCGCGTCGAGGTTGCCGTTCCCCTTCTTGAGCTTCCCCGCCACGTCGTCGTAGTCGGCCGGGTCGGTGACCACGGCCACGTCCCGGCAGTTCTTCGCCGCCGACCGGATCATGGAGGGCCCTCCGATGTCGATGTTCTCGATCGCCTCGTCCCGCGTGCAGCCGGCCCTGGACACGGTCGCCTCGAAGGGATAGAGGTTCACGACGACCATGTCGAAGGGGACGATGCCGTGCGAGGCGATCGTCTTCATGTGCGCCGCGTTCCCGCGGACCGCGAGGATCCCCCCGTGGATCTTCGGGTTGAGCGTCTTGACGCGCCCGTCCAGCATCTCCGGGGAGCCCGTGTACTCCTCGATGAGGCGGACCGGGACCTTCTTCTCCTTGAGAAGCTTCGCGGTGCCTCCCGAAGCGAAGAGCTCGACGCCCAGCCGGGAAAGCGCTTTCGCGAACTCGACGATCCCGGTCTTGTCCGACACGCTCAAGATCGCCCGATGGATTCTCGCCATGGTCCGTCGCCTCTCCTCGAAGATTCTTTTTGAGATATCCGGATTCAACACCGTGCCGGGAAGGCGGCTTGCCTTCCGGGGGCGTCGCGCTTCAGGGCTTGACCGGGACCGCGCCCAGGACGGTCTTCAGATCCTCGTCGGCAAACTTGATCCCGAAGCCGAGGAAGAAGGTCCGCAAGTCCTTCTTGTTGTTGAGGATATCGTCCACGCCGCCCGTGATGTAAAGGTTTTTCACGATATCATAGTTGCCGAACACTTTCAAATGCGCCTTCGCGTCCTTGCGCGAGAAATCGAACGCGTCCACCCCGACGGTGAGCCGGTTCCTCAGGAACTCGTAATCCAGCCCGAGGCCCCCCGTGGACTCGAGGATGCCCCCCCGGATCGTGACGTCCGAGAACCGCTTCGCCACGACCGCCGAGAACTTGAGCTTGTTCTTGTACGACTCCTCCGTCGTCGTCACGGGCGGGTTCCCGTCGACGGTGGTCGTCGTGGTCGTGGTATCGAACCGCCCCACCGGATCGTCGACCACCCCGATGAGGTAATACTTGTCGGCGGCGGGCTGGAGGCGCAGGTTCACGTAATGCTTGTAGTCGGACGGCTCGGCCAGGTACTCGAGGTGGTAGTCGAGGTACGTCTTCAGGGCCTCCCCCTTGCGGACGAAGCGGTTGATCCCGTCGAGGGTCTGGGCGAGGGAATCGTGCACGGTGTTGTCGGTGACGAGCTTGCCCAGCGTCCCCTCGCCCCGGTCGATCCTGGCGAGCACCGCCCGCGCCGACTCGAGCGTGTTGTCGAGCTTGGCGGAGGCCGTCTTGAGATTCGCGATGCTCTCCCGGATGTCTTCCCGGTTCTCGCCCACGACGCCGCTGATCTGCTCGCTCATCGTCTCGAGCTTCTTCGCGAGGCCCGGGGTCTCGTTCTTCAACGTCTCGGAGAAGGCGCGCAGGTTCGCGATCGACGCGCGCACGTCCTCCTTGTTGGCCGAGGCGATGTCCTTGAGGTCCCCCGAGAGCGTGTCGACGTTGGCGAGGATCCGGGTCATCCGCTCCTCATTGGCGACCACGACGGACTTCAGGGCCGCGGAGGTCTCCTGGACGTTTTTCAGGATGTCCTGGAGCGCCGACTTCCCCTCCTCGGTTCCGAACGTCTCCGACAGCGACTGCGTGAATTTCCTCAGGTCGTCGGCGATCTGGGAAACCTTGCGGACGATCTCGTCCAGCTCCGCCGGCGCCGTCGTGTTCGCCACGCGGCCGCCCGCCGGGAGCGGCCTGGCGGTCTCCTTCCCCGGGACGATCTCCACGTACTTTTCCCCGAGGAGCCCCTGGGTCTGGATCGACGCGACGGAGTCGGCGGGGATGCGGATGCCGTCGTTGATCCGCAGGACGAGGCGCGCCTTGTTGTCCGCGAGCTGGATCTCCTCGACCTTGCCGATGGGCACCCCGGCCATCTTGACGTTGGCCTTGGGCTCGAGCCCCGCCGCCGTCTCGAAGTCCGCCGTGAGCTTGTACCCCTTCTCCCCGATCCCGCCCCACTTGCTCACGCGGAACGTGAAGTAGGTGAGGATCACGAGCCCCAGCAGGACGAAGATTCCCACCTTGGCTTCCTTCGACATCACTCTCCCCCCGGGCCGCCCGGATGCGTCTCGCCCGATCGGTGGACGAACCGCACGAACTCCTCGTGCTCCGCCGTGATCGGCCCCTGCGCCCGCCCGTGCACGAATTGTGAGACGACCGGGTTCGGCGTGTTCCGGATCTCGTCCGGCGTCCCCGTCTCGATGATCCTTCCTTTATACAGCATCGCGATCTGGTCCGCGATCTTGTATGCCGACGCCATGTCGTGCGTGATCGCGATCGACGTCACCCCCAGCGACTCCCGGAGGGAAACGATGAGGTCGTTGATCACGTCGGCCATGATGGGGTCGAGACCCGTCGTCGGCTCGTCGTAGAGGAGGATCTCCGGCTCGGACGCGATCGCGCGGGCGAGACCCACGCGCTTCTTCATCCCCCCGGACAGCTCCGCCGGCATCAGGTGCTGGATGTCGCGCAGCCCCACCATCGAGAGCTTGCTCTCGACAACGTCGGGAATCTGCGCATCGGGGTGAAGGCCGAGGCGGCGAAGCGCGAAAGCCACGTTCTCCCCCACCGTCATCGAGTCGAACAGCGCGGCCCCCTGGAAGAGCATCCCGAACTTGCGCCGGACGCGGACGAGCTCGCGCTCGTCCATTTTCGTCACGTCCTCGCCGTCGACCCGGATCGACCCGGCGTCCGCCCGCAGGAGCCCCACCACGCACTTGATGAGGACCGACTTGCCGGTCCCGCTCCCCCCGATGACGACGGTGTTCTTCCCCTTGGCGACGTCGAGGTCGAGGCCGTCGAGGACGACCTTCTTCCCGAACCGCTTGGACAACCCCCTGATGGAGATCAAGGCTCGCGGACGCCCCTTTTCAGAACATGAACGACGTCATGAAGTAGTCCGATATGAGCACGACCATGGAGGACGCGACGACCGCGCGCGTCGTCGCGCGCCCGACCCCCTCCGCGCCCCCCTCGGCGATGAAGCCGTTGTAGCAGGAGATGATGGCGATGAGGAAGCCGAAGACGGCCGCCTTGACGAGCCCCGTGTAGATGTCCTTGAACTCGAGGTACTGGTACGTCTTGGTCTCGTACACGTAGGGATTCGCCCCGAGGAGGTAGACGGAGACGAAGTACCCGCCGAGGATCCCGACGAGGTCGGCGAAGACGACGAGGATCGGCAGGACGATCGTCGCCGCGACGACGCGGGGGACGACGAGGTACTTGACCGGGTTGGTCGCCAGCGTGACCAGGGCATCGACCTGCTCGGTGACCTTCATGGTCCCGAGCTCCGCGGCCATCGCCGCGCCGACGCGCCCGGACACCATGAGCCCCGCGAACACGGGGCCGAGCTCGCGCGTGATGGAGAGCGCGACCACCGACCCGACGAAGCTCGTCGCCTGGAACCGCTGGAAACCGGACCAGCTCTGGAGGGCGAGAACCATCCCGGTGAACGTCGCGGTGACCAGGACGACCGGCATCGACCGGATTCCCACCTCCTCCATCTGCTTGACGATGTTCCGGAACTCCGAGGGAGGGCGGAAGAACCAGACGACGCACTGCAGGAGAAGGACGAAGACGTTGCCCAGGTCCTCGACCATTCCGAAGATCCGGCGCCCCAGGGCGTCCAGGGCCTTCCCGGCGCCGTTCTGACCGCTTCGCTCAGCCAACGATGCGCCTCGGGACGCGCCGGCCGACCTGGGTGAGGATCTCGTACGGGATCGTTCCCGCGATCCGGGCGAGGTCGTCCGCGGTCTGCGCCCCTTCCCCCATGACGACCACGTCGGTCCCCACCGAGACGCCGGGAATGCCCGTGACGTCGATCATCGTGTGGTCCATGCACACTCGGCCGGCGACGGGGGCCGCCTTCCCCATGACCGTCATCGACGCGGCATTCGAGAAGGAGCGCCGGTAGCCGTCCGCGTACCCGATGGGGACGACCGCGATGCGCCGGCTTTCCGGGCGGCTGTAATGGCGGCCGTAGCTGACGGGGTGCCCGGCCGGCAGCTCCTTGAGGGAGACGATCTTCGAGACGAGGCGCATGACCGGCTCGAGGCCGAGCCCGGCGCCGACCCCGTCCGCCGGGAGACTTCCGTAGAGGGTGATCCCCGGCCGCGCCATGTCGAAGGCGTGCTCCCGGTAGAGGATGATGCCCGCGCTGTTCTGGGCGTGGGAGAGCACGCCGTCCCCCAGGGCCTGCCTCGCCCGGGGGACAAGTTCCGCGAACGCCGCGAGCTGGGCCTTCGTGTACTCGCGGTCCGCGCTTTCCAGGCCGTCTGCCGAGGAAAGGTGCGTCATGAAACCTTCCGCGCGCAGCGCCTTTTCCGCCGCGAGCCGCTCAACGGCCGCGCGCGCGTCCGCGCCGAGGAAGCCGAGCCGCCCCATCCCGGTGTCGATCTTG
>JBLNEU010000127.1:0-5878 GCA_050263015.1 Deltaproteobacteria bacterium
GTTTTCCGGGGACGGCGTCATGCACGGGCTGGAGGTCGAATTCCGCCTATTATATGATAAACGCTTCAACCGGTATCACCTTGCGGACGGCGCCCGAGGTGCGATGCGCATTCCGAAAACACGACCTCGTTCCCGCCGGATCCCGACGCTCGTGTTCCCCGTCGTGATCGCGTGACGCCGCTCCGGATCATCGAGCCGAACCTCCGGCACCCGAGCCACCACTACGCGGAATTCGTTCGCGCCCTGGGCGCCCGCCGTCCCGCGGATGGCGGCCCGGTCGAGGTCCTGGCGCATCCCGGCGCCGACCGGTTGCTCGCGTCGATGCCCGGGGTCGTCGCCGTGACGGACCCTCCCCGGATGGACGCGCCGTGGGCCGAGTGGCGCGCGATCGCGCGCGCCCTTCGCCGCCCCGATCCTTTCCTCGTCCTCACCGCCGACGGCCGCCACGCCATGGCCGTGCACTTGCTGTCCGCGGGAGCACCGTCGCCGCCGGTCCACGCGCGGCTTTACTTCCACTGGATCGAACGGAGCCCGCTGCGGCTCGCCATGCTCCGCGCGGCGACGCGCGCGCGACTTCACGCGCTGGCCGTCACGCCCACCGAGGCGATCGCCGACGCAGTGCGAGGGCTCGGCTGGCGGCGCGTCGCGCACGTCCCGTACCCGGCGCTCGCGCCGGCCGTCCCGCCCGCGCCGGCGCCTTTCGCGCGGGTGCTGATGGCCGGGGCGGCGCGCATGAACAAGGGGCTCGACCTCGTCGCGGCGCTCGCGCAACGCTGGGCGGCCGCGGGGCGCCGGACGCCGCTCGTCGTGCAGGCCTCCATGAAGCACGCGGCGCGGCACGGCCGGCGGGAGGCCGCCGTCGTCGGCGCCCTCCTCGCGAGCGGCTGTCCCGGCCTCGTCGCCGACGCGCGTCCCCTGGACCGCGCGGAGTATGCCGACCGCTACCGGGGCTCGCTGGTCATCGCCCCGTACGAGCGCGAGCGCTTTGCCGAGGCCGTCAGCGGCGTCGTGCTCGATGCGCTCCTCCACGGCGCGCCGGTCGTCGCCACGGCCGGGACCTGGCCGGGACGGCAGGTCGAGCGCTTCGGCGCCGGCGTAGTGCTCAAAGAGCGAACCGTGGAGGCGCTGGAGGCGGCGATCGACGCCGTCCTGCGCGACTGGGACGCATGCTCCGCCCGCGCCCGCGAGGCGGCGCGGACGCTGGCCGCCGAGCACGATGCCGCCAACCTCTTCCGCGTCCTCGCGGGGGAAGAGGACGCGCGTTGACATCGCGGTCCCCCGGCGCGCCCGGGATCGCCGGGCGCGCGGCGTCACGCCTTCCGGCGCGCCTCGAGTAACACCCCGGCCCGGGAAATGACGTCGGCGGGAAGGATCTCCTCCATGCAGTAGGGCTTCATCCGCGGCGACGGGGAGCATTCCTCGAAGAACTTCTGCCTGCACGGACTGCAGGGGAAATTCCGGTAGATGACTTCGCAGTTCCTCCCCCAGGGCCCGAACTTCACCGGGGACTGCGGGCCGAAGAGGGCGATGAGAGGCGTGCCCAGGGCCGCCGCCAGGTGCATGATGCCGCTGTCGTTGCACACGAGGAGCGCGCACCGGGACAGGAGGGCCATCGTCTCCCTGAGGGTCGTCGTTCCGACGGCCAGGATCGGGGGAGGTGCGATCCGCCCGGACATGGCGTCCGCCTGGTCCCGGTCCCTCGGTCCCCCGAAGACGAGGATCCTGACGCCGCGGTCCCGGCTCAGGGCGTTCGCCGTCTCGACGAAGTTGTCCCCGTGCCACGCCCTCGGCGGGTTCGCGGTGAACGGCTGCATCCCGACGAGCGGGCCGTCTCCGCGGAACCCCGCGCGGGCGAGGAAGTCGTCCGCGAAGGCCTTCTCCTCCTCCGTAAGCCAGGCCTCGAGGTGATCGTCCGCGACCTCGACGCCGTCGGCCCGGAGCACTTCGAGGAAGTTCAGCACTTCGTGCCGGTCGTGCCGGTAGGGAACCCGCCGCGTCAAGAGGAATCCGCGCCTCTCGGTATCGAAGCCGATCCGTTCCCGCGCGCCCGAAAGAAGGGCGATCGCGGCGCTGGAGAACGATCTCTTCAATACGTAGACCTTGTCGTATCTCCTCTTCCGAAGTCCGGCGACGAACCGGAGCTTCGACCGGAGGGTCCGGTGCTCCCCGCGGCTGTCGCCGTGGATCGTCGGCGGATCGTAGACGATGAGATCGTCCACGTAGGGGATACCCGCGAGAACGTCCGACGAATAGGGCGCGATCATGAGGTCGATGACCGCCCCGGGAAAGGCCCCTCTCAGGTTCCGGAGGAATGGGACGGTGAGGATGGTGTCCCCGATGAACCGGTATCTCATCACGAGGATTCTCACGGCACCCGTCCCTCGTAGCGCGCCCGGATCTCGGGCACCCCCTTCCACTTCTTGTGGAACCAGAAGTAGGACGCGGGGGCCTCCCGCACCTTCGCCTCGAGCCTGCGGCTGTACTCGTCGAGGATCAGCGCCTTTGCCTCCTCCGGGCCGCTCGCCCCGGAATAATCGATGGGATCCTGGAATTGGACATCGATTCTGCCGTCGACCCTCGTGACGAAGGCCGTCAGAACCGTCGCTCCCGCCCGGACGGCGTACCGTGCCGGCCCCGCCGGGATGAATGTGGGGAGCCCGAGGAAGGTGCTCCGATAACTGTCTTCTCCCGCGTCCTGGTCGTTCAGCAAGACCACCGTCTCGCCCTTCCGCAGGGCCCGGAAGATGCGCAGACCTCCGCCGGGGTCGTTCTTGGATCCCCGCACGGCGATGACCCGGGTCCCGTACTTCGCATAGATGGCCTCGATATCGGCGTCGACAAGGGGATTGCTCATATGCCGGGCGACGAGGGTCAGGGAGTGGCCCATTCGGCAAACGAGGTAGCTGCCGGCGATAAAGTTCCCGAGATGGGCCGTCAGGATGACGACCCCCTGTCCCCGCGCGGCCGCCCCGGCCAGGGTATCGAGCCCTTGGACGCGGAAAGCCGCCTCCGGGTCCCGGAGCAGCTCTTCCGACCGGACGAACTCGGCCACGATCCGGCCGAACTCGCGGTAGCACTTCTTCGCGATCCGCCGGGCCTTCGCTCCGGTGGCGTCCGCCCCGAGGGCGGCGCGGAGGTTCTCCACGACGACCCGCCGCCGGATCCCGACCCGGAAGGCAAGGGACGCTGCCCCTTCGAGGGCGGGCCGGAGGACGGACAACGGGATCTTCTCCGCGATGGTCCGCACCGACACGAGGAGTAAACGCTCCGCGCGGTGCCGGGCGGTCGCTTTCAACAACGCGCGGCCCCGGCCGCCATGAGCCCGGCCATCGCGTCCGCCGCCGCCGCGGGCGGGATGCTCGCCCGGCAGAGCGCGTCCCTCTCGCACACCTTGTCCCCCTTGATCTGGCAGGCCGTGCACGGGAGGGGCGCCTGGAGGAAGCGGTGCCCGTCGCCGCGCGGAGCGGCGTATGTCCCGTCGCTGCCCCGGAAGACGGAGACGGACTTCGCCCCCGCGGCCGCTGCCAGGTGGAGCGGACCCGTGTCCGGTCCGAGGACGTGCCCGCACCTCCGGGCGAAAGCGGCCAACTCCTTGAGGGTCATCCGGGGGAGGACCGCGACGGCGCCGCCCAACTTCTCTGCGATCTCTTCCGCCTCGGCCCGCTCCCCCTCCGTGCCCCACGACAGAAAGACGCCCAGGCCGGGATTCCGCGCCCGTACGAGGCGCGCGGTCTCAGCCCAGAACGCGGAATCCATCCTCTTCGTGTTCCATGTCGTGCCGGCATGAACGAGCAGGCGGGGGGAAGAGCCGGGGAGCAGTTCCTCGGCGACCCGCGCGGCCAGGTCCTCGTGCTCCAGCCCCGTGGCGATGACGGGCCTGGGCCACGGGACGGGAAAGACCTCCCCGAAAGGAAGGCTCGCTACACGGAGTATCTTTTCCGTCACGTGGACGTCCTCCGGCCGCGACCGGGCCCGCCGGTTCGTGAAGAGGATGTTGGGACCCTCCCGGACGCCTGTCCGGTCGAATCCGAAGCGGAGGCGAGCGCCCGAAAGGAGGGTGACCGCGCCGCTCTTGACGTTCCCCTGGAAGTCGAAGGCCGCGTCGTAGCGCGCCGCGCGCAGGTCGCGGACCGCGGTGAGCTCCTCGCGGCGCGTCGATTCCGACCGCCAGTCCTCCTTCCACCGCCGCAGGTCGAGCGGCACCACGCGTCGCAGCGCCGGGTTTCCGAGGACGATGTCGGCGAACCGGCGGTCGACGACCCAGTCGATTTCCGCCCCGGGAACGACCCGACGGAGGTAGTCGGCCGCGGGCAGGGCATGGGCAACGTCGCCCAGGGCCGACAGCTTGACGATCAGGATGCGGCGGAAGGCGGGCACCCCCAACGGGGCCCTCTGCGGGCGGACCGGTCTCGACTCCATGGCTATCGGGATATCATATCAGAGCGGATGCGATGCCCGGGGACGTCGTGGACGGGATCCCGCGGCCTGGATCGTCTGCGTTCCCGCAGTCCCGCACCCCGGCCGCAAAGTTCAGGAACGTCCCTGGACTTTTCGCCCCTAGACTTTTCCGAAGAAGCGGCGGACCTGCCGGATCACCTCGTCCTGGTCCTTGCCCGAAAGGAACGCCGACATGGGGAGGGAGACGACTTCCCGGGATGCCGCCTCGCTTTCCGGAAAGTCCCCGGCCCCGTACCCGAGGTCGTGGAACGCCTCCTGGAGGTGAAGCGGAATCGGGTAGTGGACCGCCGTGGGAACGCCGATTTCCTGGAGGTGCGCCGCGAGTTCGTCCCTGCGGTGAGTACGGACCGTGTACTGTGCGAAGACGTGCGTGTTGCCCGGCGAAACGGCCGGCACGCCGACCACGTCCCCGAGCATCTCCGAGTACCGCGCGCCGATCCGCGCCCGCGCCTCGACCTCGGCCGGGAAACCGGGAAGTTTGCCCAGGAGCACGGCGGCCTGGAGGTCGTCGAGCCGCCCGTTGAGGCCGACCGCCCGGTGCCGGTACCGCTCCCACTGGCCGTGGTTGCGCAGCCCGCGAAGCCGGTCCGCGACCGCGTCGTCAGAGGTGAACACCGCCCCCCCGTCCCCGTAGCATCCGAGCGGCTTGGACGGGAAGAACGACGTCGTGCCCACGTGGGGGAAGCCGCAGGAGCGTCGGCCGTTCCGCGACGCGCCGAACGACTGGCAGCCGTCCTCGATGACGAAGAGCCCGTACTCTCCCGCGATCTTTTCGATCGCCTCCATCTCCGCGCATTGCCCGTAGAGACTGACGGCGATGATCCCGCGCGTCTTCTTCGTGATCGCCCCCTCGATCTGCGCCGGATCGATGTTGTAGGTGAAGCGGTCGATGTCCGCGAAGACCGGCGTCGCGCCCGTGAGCGCGATCGCCTCGGCCGTGGCGACGAAGGTGAACGGCGTCGTAACGACCTCGTCCCCCCGGGATACCCCGTGCGCCATCAGCGCCAGGAGGAGCGCGTCCGTCCCGGACGAGCACGCGACGGCGTGCCGGGCCCCGGCGTATTCGGCCAGGCGCTTTTCCAGCGCCGCCCCTTTCGGTCCCATGATAAATTGGGCGGTTCGGAGGACCTCCTCCATCTCCGCGCGGATCGCGGACTCGTAGGCCGCAAACTGGCTTTGCAGGTCGACGAACTTCATCGCACGCTCCCTCCCTCCGCCGGGCCGGGCCGGAAAGCCCCTTCTTTGTACCACACGCCCCCGCCGTTTGCCATTTTCCCGCCGGTTTTTTTTCGTTACCCGGAGGAATTTCTGCTATAAATATAGGGTTCGGGAGGGATGGCCGAGCGGCTGAAGGCGGCGGTCTTGAAAACCGCTGAGCGGCAACGCTCCGTAGGTTCGAATCCTACTCCCTCCGCCAGGT
>JBLNEU010000128.1:0-12582 GCA_050263015.1 Deltaproteobacteria bacterium
CGCGGAATGCGACCGCACGGGCGAATTCCCCGCGGAACTCTTCGCGAAGGCCTTCGAGCTGGGGCTCATGACCGGCTTCATCCCCGAGGTCCACGGCGGCCTCGGGCTTTCCGCGCTCGACGCCTGCCTCATCGAGGAGGAGCTCGGCTGGGGATGCTCGGGGATCACGACGTCCATGACCGCGAACGGGCTGGCGCTCACGCCCATCCTGATCGGGGGGACCGAGGAGCAGAAGAAGGCGTTCGTCGAGCCGTTCGCGAAGACGCTCCAGTACGCGTCGTTCTGCCTCACGGAGCCCGGCGCGGGATCCGACGCGGGCGGCGTCGCGACCACCGCGAAGCGGGACGGCGCCGACTACGTCGTTTCCGGGCGGAAGTGCTTCATCACGAACGGGAGCCACGCGTCCCAGTACACGGTGTTCGCCTCCACGGACCGGTCGAAGGGGCACAAGGGATTGTCGGTCTTCGTCGTGCCCCGGTCCGCGCCGGGGGTCTCCGCGGGGAAGAAGGAGGACAAGATGGGGCAGAGGGCCTCGGACACGTCCGACGTGCTGTTCGAGGACGTCCGGGTGCCGGCCGCCAGCCGGATCGGCGCGGAAGGGGACGGCTTCAAGATCGCGATGAAGACGCTGGACTACGCCCGTCCCACCGTCGCGGCGATGGCCGTCGGCGTGGCGCGGGCCGCCTTCGAGCTGGCGATGCAGTATGCGAAGGAGAGGGTCCAGTTCGGCGTCCCCATCGCGATGAACCAGGCGATCCACTTCCTGCTCGCGGACATGGCGATGGACATCGAGGCGGCGCGGCTGCTCACCTACAAGGGGGCCTGGCTTCTCGACCAGGGGAAGCGGAGCACCAAGGAATCGTCCTTTGCGAAGGCCTTCGCGGCCGACCTCGCGATGCGGGTCGCCACCGACGCCGTCCAGATCTACGGCGGCTACGGGTACATGAAGGACTACCCGGTCGAGAAGTTGATGCGGGACGCGAAGCTCCTCCAGATCTACGAGGGCACGAGCCAGATCCAGAGAATGGTCATCGCCAAGGAGATCATGATGCGGTAGGGGGGCCCGCGTCGCGGCGGGCCTGCGCGAGGAGCGCGTCGGCCGCGGCCGCGATCTCCTCGCGGAACGGAAGATCCTTGAGCAGCCCCGCGGGGATCGCCGAGGCCCCGACGTAGGCGCCGCAGAGGGCCCCGGCGATGGCTGCCGTCGTCTCGGCGTCGTTCCCCATGTTGGCGCCCGCGAGGACGGCCGCCCCGAAATCGTCGGGATGCCGCAGGAAGCACGCCCAGCCGAACGGAAGCCCCTCGGCGACCGACGGTCCGTTGCCGAGCGCGTCGCGGACCTCCTCGATCTCGGCGCGGCGCAGGAGGAGCGCGGTCAGCTCCGTGCCGAGCTTCCGCCACAGCGTGGCGTGGATGCGGCCCGATCTTCCGCGCGCCGCGCGGTCGGGCTCGATCCCCGAGATCGCGGGCGACAGCCCGCGCGTGAACCCGAGGACGTCGAGCGTTCCGGGCGGGGTATGGAGGATGCGGGCGACGGCGGCGGCCTGCGCGACGGCTCCCGCGATCGCCGCCGCGTTCGGGTGCGTGACCGAGGCGTCGATCCCGGCTTCGAGCTTCATCCGCCGGAAATCCGCCGCGCGCCGGAGGGCGAGTGGCGCAATGCGCGCCGCCGGCCCGCTCTCGGGCGCATTGAGCCCGGCCTCGAACCACGGAAACCCGCGTTCGCGGAGGTTCCGCGCGAACTCGGACAGCGTCGCCGTGAGGGTCCGCCAGGCGGCGTTGCCGTATGCGACGGCGATCTTCTCCGGGTCGAGCCGCCCCTCCTTGACCAGGTGCCGGGCGAGAAGGAGCGCGGCGGGGGCGTTCGCCTGCCGCCTGGCACCTTCCGGGGCCGCGCGCCGCGCCGGGTCGTATCCGTCGATCCGCCCGTAAAGCTCCTGGATGTCGCGGGGGCTCAACCCCTGCGCGGGCCTGCCGAGCGTCTCTCCGACGGCGGCGCCCAGGAGGGCTCCCCGGAACCGGTCCTTGTAGTCGATTCCCTGCGAAAACGCCTGGGGCACTCCGTCTCCCTTCGACATGTAGGCGGGCACTTTCCCGCGGCGCACCAGGAACTGGTAGATCGCCTCCGGTTCGTTCTCGAACAGGAGCGGCTGGTCGGCCTCGCGGAGCGCCCTGTCGTGGACCTTTCGCTCGGCCATGACCGCCAGCGCCTTGAGGGTGTCCCAGAAATCCTCGTTTCCCTGGATCGGGATCTTGGGGAGCAGCTTGAGAAGGGTCGAAGCGATATCCTCCGGGTCGTCGATGGCGAGGGGTGGAGGCGCGGCCTCTCCGGAGGGCGCGTGCGTCGCGGCCCGGGAACCCGGTTCCGCCTTCGGCCCGTCGATATCGTGCGGCGCGCCGTCGGCGGCGGGCGCCGTCGGCGCGTTCGCGCCCATGACGCGGGGGTAGCCGCGACCGTGATATTCCATGATCTTCTGGGTCTGCGCGGGGGAAAAACGCATGGCCTGGAGGATTCCGAGAAGGGTTTCCGTCCGCGGAACCCGCCCCTCGTAGACGACCTGCCTGAGGAGCTCGTAGCTCAGGCCGAGGTTCTCGCGGTCCCCGTGGAATTTCCTGAGAGACGCGTAGCCGAGGGTTTCCAGTCGCTTCCTGAGAATCTTCGAAAGGATGGAGCGCTTGTCGTCCGCCATCGGTTCATGCCTCCGCGGCGAGCCCGCTGATATTCATGAGCTTACAATGGCAATTGTATTATTGCAAGATTGATTTGTAATGCAAAAATAATAGTCGTATATTAGCAACGAAAGTTGTAACTTCTGGGGATCGATGCGGTCTACAGCGATTCGGCGACGATTTCCGCGATGTCGCGCGCCTGGACGGCGTCGTCCAGGTTGTGGAATTTCACGGCGTCGTCGAACATGACAAGACAGTACGGGCAGGCGGAGCCCGTGGCGTTCGCTCCCGTCTTCATCAGCTGATCGAACCGGATGTGGTTGATCCGCTTTCCGGGCAACTCGAGCCACATCCCGCCGCCGCCGGCGCCGCAGCAGAATCCCGTTTCGCGGCTCTTCGGGGGCTCGTTGACCGTGAGCCCGGGCACCGCGGCGAGGACCTCGCGGGGCGCCTCGTAGATGTCGTTGTGCCGGCCCAGGTAGCAGGAGTCGTGGAAGGCGACGAGGCGGTTGATCGGCTTCTTCGGGACGAGCTTTCCCTGCGCGACGAGGTCGCGCAGCAGGACCGAGTGGTGGACGACCTCGACGTTCACGCCGAACTGCGAATACTCGTTCCGGAAGGTGTTGAAGCAGTGCGGGCACTGGGTGATGATCTTCTTCACCCCGTACGACGAGAAGACCTCCTTGACGGCTTCGACCATCCCGAGCTGGAAGAGTCCCTCCTCGCCCAGGCGCCGCGCCGATTCGCCGCAGCACATCTCCTCGAGCCCGAGCGTCGCGTAGCTCACCCCCGCCCGGGAGAAGAGCGACGCGAGCGTCCGGGTGACCTTCTGGTTGCGGGGGTCGTAGGCGCCGGCGCATCCGACCCACCACAGGTATTCGAACTCCTTCCTGTCCGCGGCGAACGGGATGTCGAGCCCCTTCGCCCACTGGATGCGGTCGTCCTGCGGGAGTCCCCACGGGTTGCCGGTGTCCCCCATCTTCTTCAGGGCCGTGCGCGCCGTGTCGGGGATCTTCGAGCCCGTCACGTAGCCGCGCCGGACGTCGACGATCATGTCGATGTGCTCGATCAGCACCGGGCACGCCTGCATGCAGGCGCGGCAGGTGGTGCACGACCAGATCTCGTCCGGCGACAGGACGTCGAACGCGAAATTCGGAACGACGGGCTTTCCCGCCTTCCTGTCGATGACGGCCGCGGAAGGGACGAGGCTCAGGTACGTGTCGCGGCTCATCTGGTCCCGCGTCTTGAGGACCACGTCACGGGGCGACAGGGGCATCTCGGCGGCGAACGCGGGGCACTCGTCCTGGCACCGGCCGCACTTCGTGCATGCGTCCGAGGAGAGCAGCTGCTTCCAGGAGAAGTCGAACACGTCGGCCGCGCCGATCTTCTCCTCGTCCTCGATGTTCGGCACCGCCTGGAGCGCCCCCTTGGGGCGGGACGAGCGGAGGAAGACGTTGACCGCCCCGGCGCCCATGTGGAACATCTTCGAGAGCGGGATCGTGGCGAGGAAGCCGAACGCGAGGAGCATGTGCGTCCACCAGAGCGACCGGTGCAGCGCGAGGAGGCTTCCGACGTCCCGCCCCGCGAACACCGGGGCGATGGCGTGGCTGACGTAGGAAACGGGGCCGGCCTTGGGAGCGGTCGCGGCGAGCCGGACCGCCTCGACCAGGAAGCCCGTGACGCCGATGGCGCCGATGAGCAGGAGCTGGAGAAGGTCGTCGCCGTCGCGGGTGAGCCCGCGCGGCCGGAAGACGTACCGGCGAACGAGGGCGACCGAGACCCCGGCCAGGAGAACCAGCCCGAACGTGTCGGCGAAGAGCTTGAAGACGATGTAGAAGTTGCCGTCCAGGATCCGGACGCCGAGGTCGAACTCCAGCGCCACGAGGCACGTCACGATGAACAGGACGATGAAGGCGGAGTAGATCGCGAGGTGCATCAGCCCGCCGACCTTCTTCTCGAGGACCTTGCGCTGGGCGAACGCGATCCGGAGGGCGTCGAGGGTGCGTTCCCACGGGTTGTCGAGGCGGTCCTCCCGCTCGGCGCGCCCCTTCCTGTAGGCCCCGATCCGCTCGTAGAGGCCCCATGCGAAGATGACGACGACCACCGCGAAAAGGCCGTACATGACGGTGGCGGCCGAGTGCGGGAGGTTCCACAGGATTTCCCTGCCGATCGTCTTCATGGGCGGCTCCTTCCGGGGTATCGGCGGATATTTCTATCAGACCGCCCCGGGCCGCTCAAGTCAATTCTTCGCGGCGCGCGCGGTTGCGTGTTCCCGGAGCGGCGGTTTTCGGCATATACTGCTGGAATTCGCGCGGCCGCTCCGGCCCGGGGCCGCGGACGCCGGGAGGACGAGCGATGGCGGAGATCAACGTTCACGGCTGCAACGTTCATGTCCAGGACACCGTCAAGTCGCTGCCGCGCACGGTGGTCTTCCTGCACGGGGCAGGCGAATCGCATCGCGTCTGGCGGGACCAGTGGGCGGGGCTCAAAGGGACGGCGCGGCTCGTCATCCCGGACCTGCCGGGGCACGCGGAATCGTCCGGGACGGCGCGGGAGTCCATCCAGGAGTACGCCGCCTGGCTCTCGGACTTCGTCCGCGAGATGGGGCTCGGGAATTTCCTCCTCGCGGGCCACTCGATGGGAGGCGCCGTCGCCCTGGCGGCCGCGCTCTCGGGGCTCCGGGGCCTCGACGCGCTTGTCCTGGCCGGGACGGGCGCGAAACTTCGGGTGAGCCCGGTCCTCTTCGACGGGTTCGCGAACCGGTTCGCCGATTTCGCCCCGGAGTACGTGGACTGGCTGCTGGCGAAGGACGCCGGCCCCGCGTTGAAGGAGGAGCTCACGGCGGACGTCCTGTCGACGCGTCCGTCGGTCTTCCTGGCCGGCTTCCGGGCGTGCGACGCGTTCGACGTGCGCGACCGGGTCGGGGCCATCCGCGTTCCCACGCTCATCGTCAACGGGGACGACGACCGCTTGACGCCGCTCAAGTACGGGGAGTACCTCGCCACCGCCATCCCCGGGGGCGTCCTCAAGATCATGCGCGGCGCGGGGCACGTGGCGATGCTCGAGAAGCCGACCGAGGTCAACAACGTCATCAGGTCGTTCATCCACTCCCTGGACTAGCCTGCGGGGGACACCCCCGGGAGCCCGGCTTCCCGCCATGGTAGACTGAAAACATGGACGATCGGGCACTGGCCGCGCTCCGCGGCATCTTCGGGGCGCGGCTTGCGACATCCCGGGAGCAGCGCGTCTGCTATTCGTACGACGCGACGGGAAAGGAGTTCCTCCCCGACGCGGTCGCCTTCCCGCTGAACGCCGACGAGGTCCGCAGGACGGTTCTCCTGGCCAACGACCTTCGGTTTCCCGTCGTCCCGCGCGGCGCGGGATCCGGATTCTCGGGCGGGTCACTCCCGGTCCGGGGCGGGATCGTCCTCTCGACGGAGAGGATGGACCGGATTCTCGCGATCGACACGGAGAACCTGATAGCCGTCGTCGAGCCGGGCGTGGTCACCGAGCGGCTCAAGGAAGAGGCTCGGACGAAGGGCCTTTTCTATCCGCCCGATCCGGCGTCCCTGAAGTTCTGCACCATCGGCGGAAACCTCGCGGAGTGCGCCGGCGGGATGTGCGCCGTGAAATACGGCGTGACGCGCGACTACGTCCTGGGGCTCGAGGCGGTCCTCGGCACGGGCGAGCTCGTGCGGACGGGCGTCCAGACGGCCAAGGGCGTCGTCGGGTACGACCTCACCCGGATGCTCGTCGGGTCGGAGGGGACGCTCGGGATCATCACGAAGGCGACGCTCAAGCTCGTCCCCCACCCGGAAGCGGCCGCGACGCTCCTTGCCTGCTTCCGCACGGCCGAGGACGGCTCGCGGGCCGTGGCGAAGATCGTCGAGGCGCGGATCACCCCGAGCGCCCTCGAGCTGATGGATCGCACCGCCCTCGACTGCGTGCGCGACGCGGCGCCGGGCCTCGAGGTCCCGGCCGGCGCGGGTTGCGCCCTCCTCGTCGAGGTGGACGGGCCGTCCGCGTCCGTCGCCGCCGAGGCGGACCGCGTGGAGGCCGCGTGCCGCCGGCTCGGGGCGCTCGACGTCGGGCGCGCGGCCGACGCGAAGGGACGGGACGCGCTCTGGACGCTGCGCCGGTCGATCTCGCCGTCCCTCCGGAAGGTCAACCCCGTCAAGATCAACGAGGACATCGTCGTCCCGCGGAGCCGCCTCCCCGAGATGTACGCCTTCCTCGCGGACCTGGCCTCCCGGATGCGTCTGAAGATCGTGACCTTCGGACACGCCGGGGACGGCAACATCCACGTCAACCTGATGCTCTCGGGCGCCGACGCGGACGAGAGCCGACGGGCCGACGCGGCGGTCGCCGAGGTCTTCCGGAAGACGGTGGATCTCGGGGGAACCATCTCCGGGGAGCACGGCGTCGGGATCTCGAAGGCGCCGTTCCTCGAGATGGAGGTCGGCCCGCTGGGGGTCTCGGTGATGAAGCGGCTCAAGGAGTGCTTCGACCCCAACGGGATCCTCAATCCGGGCAAGATCTTCGTCGAGGAGACGGCGGTCGTCCCGTGAGAGTGAAGGACGACGCGCTTCGCGCGCTTTCGGCGGCGTGCGCCAAGTGCGGCACCTGCCGCACGGTCTGCACCCTGTACCCGGAGCGGAAGGCCGAGATCGCCGTGGCCCGCGGCAAGATCGCGCTCGTCGAGGCGGCCCTCGACGGGCGGGACGTCGACGCGGGCGGCGTGCAGGAGGCGCTGTCGGATTGTCTCCTCTGCGGCCGCTGCGAGCGGGCGTGCCCGAACCAGGTCCTCGTCGAGGAGATCATCATGAAGGGACGGGCCGATCTCGCCGAAGAGGTCGGCATCCCCGCATGGAAGCGGATTGTCTTCGGCAAGGTCCTTGCGTCCCCGGGCGCGAAGGGGGGGCTTCGCGGCGCCGCGGCCGTCGGGCAGAAGCTGCTGCCGGGCCGGGTCCCGACCGCGAGCGGGCTCCATTACCGGTTCCCGGAATCGTTCGGCCTCGGAGGGCGGACGCTGCCCGGGATTCCCCGGAAGAGCTTCATGGAGTCGCTCGCGCCGGGAGAGGCCGTCCGGGGCGACGTCATGCTGTTCGTCGGCTGCGTGTTCGACCACCTCTTCCCCCAGGTCGGGCGCGCCTCCTACGAGACCCTGAAATGCTCGGGGAGCGGGGTCGCGGTCTTCCGGGACGCCGCGTGCTGCGGGCTTCCCGCGATGGTCTCCGGCGACCGGGAATCGGCGCTGCGGTGCGTCGAGGACAACGTCCGCGCCCTGCGCGCCGCCGACCCGCGGCGGATCGTGTTTCCGTGCGGCTCGTGCCTTCTCATGTTCAAGCGCAACATCTTCTCCCTCCTGCCGAAGGCGCACCCGCTGTACGCGGACGCCGTCGCGGTCTCGAACCGGTGCGTCGACTATGCGGGCCACATCCTCGAATCGGGCGTGGTATCGCGCCTTCCGGACCCGCCGGAGGGCGATAAGGTCGGCGAGATCGGGTACCACGACCCGTGCCACCTGTCGGGGACGCTCGGCCGGGGAAAGGAGGCCCGGGAGCTGCTCGGCAAGGCGGTCGGACCGGCGTTCTCGGAGATGGCGGGGGCCGACCTGTGCTGCGGGTACGGCGGCACGTTCAACATCCGCGATTATCCGACCTCCGCGCGCATCGGGGAGAACAAGGTGTCCCTCGCCGCGAAGGGGGGCACGACGGTCATCTCCACCGCCTGCTCCGGGTGCATCCTCCAGATGCGCGACATGGCCGCCCGGACCGACCCGGCCGTGCGCGTCGTCCACATCGCCGAGCTGGTTTTCCAAGCCCTTTCCCGCCGTTGACATCCCGCCGACCGGGATGATATGAATTGCCGTTACGCTCCCCAGACCGCCCACGCCAGGAGGGAAGGATGTCTCTTCAGGAGAAATTCGATGAGCTGCGCCGCAAGCACGCCCTCGCCATGGAGGGGGGCGGGAAGAAGCGGATCGAGACGCAGCACGCCCAGGGAAAGCTGACCGCGCGGGAGCGCATCGACCTTCTCCTGGACCCGAACTCCTTCGTCGAGCTCGACCGGTTCGTCCAGCACCGGTGCGCGGACTTCGAGATGGAGAAATACCTCGGCGACGGGGTCATCACCGGCTACGGCCAGGTCAACGGCCGCCTCGTCTACATCTTCGCCCAGGATTTCACCTGCTTCGGCGGCTCCCTCTCCGAAGCGTACGCCGAGAAGATCTGCAAGATCATGGATCACGCCGCCAAGAACGGGGCCCCGGTCATCGGCCTGAACGACTCGGGCGGGGCGCGCATCCAGGAGGGGGTGCAGAGTCTCGCCGGGTACGCGGACATATTCTTGAGGAACACGATCTACTCGGGCGTCGTGCCGCAGATCTCGGCGATCATGGGGCCGTGCGCGGGCGGCGCGGTCTACTCCCCGGCCATCACCGACTTCATCCTCATGGTCAAGAACACGTCGTACATGTTCGTCACCGGCCCCGACGTCATCAAGACCGTGACGCACGAGGAGGTCACCAAGGAGAACCTCGGCGGCGCGATGGCCCACAACGAACGCAGCGGCGTCGCGCACTTCGCCGCGGAGGACGAGAAGGAGGCGCTCTTCCTCATCCGCGAGCTCCTCTCCTTCATCCCCCAGAACAACATGGAAGACCCCCCCGTCGTGACGCCGAAGGACGCGCCCGACCGCATGGACGAGAGCCTGAACCAGGTCGTGCCCGATGTCCCGACCAAGCCGTACGACATCCGGGACGTGATCAAGAAGGTCGTGGACGACGGGTACTTCTACGAGATCCAGGAGCATTACGCCCGGAACATCGTCATCGGCTTCGCCCGCATGAACGGCAGGCCCGTCGGCATCACGGCGAACCAGCCGGCCGTCCTCGCGGGCTGCCTCGACATCAGCTCGTCGATCAAGGGCGCCCGCTTCGTCCGGTTCTGCGACGCGTTCAACATCCCGCTCCTGACGTTCGTCGACGTCCCCGGTTTCCTCCCCGGGACGGGGCAGGAATACGGCGGGATCATCAAGCACGGCGCGAAGCTCCTCTACGCCTTCGCCGAGGCGACCGTCCCCAAGGTGACCGTGATCACCCGGAAGGCTTACGGCGGGGCTTACGACGTCATGTCGTCCAAGCACATCCGCGGCGACATCAACTACGCCTACCCGACCGCCGAGATCGCCGTGATGGGCCCCGACGGGGCGGTCAACATCATCTTCCGGAAGGAGCTCCTCAAGTCGGGAAGCCCCGACCAGACCCGCGCGGAGCTCGTGGCCGACTACAAGAACCGCTTCGCGTCGCCCTACAAGGCGGCGGAGCTCGGCTACATCGACGAGGTCATCATGCCGGAGGAGACGCGGCCCAAGGTCATCAAGGCCCTCGAGATGCTCAAGAACAAGCGCGACGCGAACCCGCCGCGCAAGCACGGCAACATACCCCTGTAGGAGGGCGTCCGTGTTCAAAAAAGTCCTGATCGCGAACCGGGGCGAGATCGCCGTCCGCGTGGAGCGGGCCTGCCGGGAGATGGGCGTCAAGTCGGTGGCGGTCTACTCCGAGGTCGACCGGCACGCGCTCCACGTCCGGTGCGCCGACGAGGCGTACCTCATCGGGCCGCCCGCGGCCAAGGAGTCGTACCTCGTCATCGACAGGATCATCGACGCGGTCCGCAGGAGCGGGGCGGAGGCGGTCCATCCCGGCTACGGCTTCCTCGCCGAGAACCCCCTGTTCGCCGAGCGGTGCGAGAAGGAGAAGATCAAGCTGATCGGTCCCTCGGCCTACGCCATGCGGACGATGGGGTCCAAGACCCTCGCGCGCAAGACCGTCCAGGCGGCGGGCGTCCCCGTGGTGCCGGGCACGGTCGAGCCGATCGCCACCGAGCAGGAGGTTTTGAAGGTGGCGCGGGAGATCGGCTTCCCGGTGATGCTCAAGGCGACCGCCGGCGGCGGCGGGAAGGGGCTGCGCCTCGTCCGGACGGAAGCCGAGCTCGCCTCGTCCCTCCGGATGGCGAAGTCGGAAGCCAGGTCGGCGTTCAGCGACGACTCGGTCTACATCGAGCGGTACATCGAGAACCCGCGGCACGTGGAGATCCAGATCCTCGGGGACCAGCACGGCAACTACGTCCACCTGTTCGAGCGCGAATGCTCGATCCAGCGGCGCCACCAGAAGGTGATCGAGGAGTCGCCCTCGGTCCTCATCACCCCCGAGATCCGGGCGGCGATGGGGAAGGTGGCGGTCGAGGCGGCCCGGTCGGTCAGGTACGAAGGCGCCGGGACGTGCGAGTTCCTCGTGGACAGGGACCGGAACTTCTATTTCCTCGAGATGAACACCCGCCTGCAGGTCGAGCACCCGGTCACCGAGATGGTGACGGGCGTCGACATCGTCAAGGAGCAGATCCGGATCGCCGCGGGGGAGAAGCTCTCCATCCGGCAGGAGGACCTCAAGCAGACCGGCCACGCCATCGAGTGCCGCGTCTACGCCGAGGACCCCGACAAGAATTTCTTCCCCTGTCCCGGCCCCGTCACCTCCCTGCGGACCCCCGGCGGACCGGGCGTGCGCGACGACTCGGGCGTCTTCGAGGGGTTCGAGATCCCCATCTACTACGACCCGATCATCTCGAAGCTCGTGGTCTGGGGGAGGGACCGGACCGAGGCGATCTCGCGGATGAAGCGGGCATTGAGCGAGTACGTCGTCACCGGCGTCAAGACGACGATCCCCTTCCACATCCGGGTGATGAACAACCGCCACTTCATCGCGGGCAGCTTCGACACGAACTTCATCGACAAGGTCTTCTTCAAGGAAGAGCAGGAGCGCCGTCCCCCGCACGCGGACGTCGCGGTCATCACGGCGGCGATCCACATGTACCTCGACGAGCGCAGGAGGGCGATCGCGCAGAAGCCGGCCGCGGCGTCGGGCCCCGTCTCGATGTGGAAATATTCCACCCGGCCCGGGATGAGAAGGTCAGGTTAAAGGAGCGGCGATGAACTACGTGGCGACGATCGGGGAGAAGGAAGCGAAGGTCACCGTCGAGGAGGTCGGGGTCGCGCGGTACAAGGTGACGATCGACGGCCAGGAGCATCTCGTCGACGCCCACCAGGTCCAGAGCAGCGTCTGGTCCGTCCTGTACGAGGCCGCCTCCTTCGAAGTGGACGTCCAGAACAGGGACGAGGAGCACGAGGTCCTCATCGCGGGCGACTGCTACAAGTTCTCGCTGATGAACGAGCAGCGCAAGGCGCTCATGCGGACGGCCGGCAAGGGCGGGGCGGGCAAGGCGATGGTCACCTCGCCGATGCCCGGCAAGGTCGTCAAGCTGCTCGTGGCCGAGGGCGAGGAGGTCAAGGCCGACCAGGGCGTGGTCGTCGTCGAGGCGATGAAGATGGAGAACGAGCTGAAATCGGCCGTCGCGGGCAAGGTCAAGGAGATCTTCGTGAAGGAAGGCGAGATCGTCGAGTCCGGGGCGAAGCTCATCTTCGTCGAATAGGAGGGGGGATGGGGGAGACGGGCGCCAGGGGAGACGAGGTCCGCCGGGTCCGCGAAGCGCGAGAGCGGTGGGAACGGGAGGTCCTCTCTCCCGCGACGGCGAAGGCCCCGGAACGCCGGAAGCGGTTCGAGAGCACGTCCGGCGACGGGATCGAGCGCCTCTACACGCCCGAGCATCTCGCGGAGTTCGATTACCTGAGGGACGCGGGCTTCCCCGGCGAGTTTCCCTTCACACGGGGCGTACAGCCGACGATGTACCGCGGCCGGTTCTGGACGATGCGCCAGTATGCGGGGTTCGGAGACGCCCGGGAGTCCAACAAGAGGTACCGGTACCTGCGCGAGCAGGGGCAGACGGGCCTGTCCGTGGCGTTCGACCTGCCGACGCAGATGGGGTACGACTCGGACGGCCCGATGGCCTCCGGCGAAGT
>JBLNEU010000129.1:0-17022 GCA_050263015.1 Deltaproteobacteria bacterium
CTGGGCGGGAAGGAGTTCTTCGTCGAGGACGCGCTGGAGATGCTGCGCGAGGCGGCCGCGATCGCCAGGGCCGGCGCCGTGGAGGTCCCGTACGCCTACTTCGGCGCGAACGCGGGCGAGACGGGGTACGTTCCGCCCCAGGCCTACGACCCGATCTCCGAGCGGGGGGCCACGGGGCTGGTCCGCGTCGAGGTCAACGCGGAAGGGAAGATGGAGGTCAAGGGGCTCAACATGCGGGCCCTGACCGAGCGCCCCAAGAGGATCGGCCCGGGGCACGGCGCCTGCCCGGGTTGTGGGATCTTCACGAACCTCGACACGTTCCTCAAGGGGATCGAGGGGTTCGTGACCGTCCTGTTCCACACGGGATGCGGGATGGTCGTCACGACCGGTTATCCGTACACGGCCCACAAGGTCACCTACGTCCACAACCTGTTCCAGAACGGGGCGGCGACGCTGTCCGGCATCTCCGAGATGTTCGAGGAGCGCAAGAAGCGCGGCGAGATCCCGAAGGACGAGAAGATCACCTTCCTCATGGTGACGGGCGACGGCGGCCACGACATCGGCCTGGGGCCGTCCGTCGGCGCGGCGATGCGGAACAACCGGATCATCATCATCGAGTACGACAACCAGGGGTACCAGAACACCGGTTCCCAGCTTTCGTTCACCGTGCCGCTGGGGCAGTCGACGTCGACCTCGAACTACGGGCCGGCCCAGAAGGGAAAGTCGACGCACCACAAGGACACGGCGCAGATTTTCGGCGCCTGCCACGTCCCGTACGTCTTCACCGCGGCGGAGAGCAACCCGCGGGACATGGTCCGCAAGGCGGCCAAGGCACAGCGATACGCGGAGGAGGGACTCGTCTTCGGGAAGCTCATCTCGATGTGCCCGCTCGCGTGGCGCACGGAGGAGCGGATCTCGGTGCCCATCATCCAGGCGGCGGTGGACTCCTGCTTCTTCCCCCTCTACGAGATCGAGCACGGGATCACGACGCTCAACTACGACCCCGAGGAGAAGGGGAAGAAGGTCCCGGTGACCGAGTGGATCAAGCACATGGGGAAGACCAAGCACCTTCTCAAGGCCGACTGCAAGGACGTGCTGGCGTCCTTCCAGACGGAGGTCGACCGGCGGTGGCTGCGCCTGAAGGAGATGGCGAAGAACCCGCTGCTCTGAAGCAGAGGGACATTCCTGAACTTTTCAAGGGCCCGGGGGGCAGGTCACGCCCCCCGGGCTCTTGCGTCCGGTCCTACCGCAGGTTTTTCCGGATCCGGCCCAGCGCTTCCGCCACGTCGTCGCGGTTTCCGAACGCGGACAGGCGGAAGTACCCTTCGCCCGCGGGGCCGAACCCGCTTCCCGGAGTCCCGACGACGTGGCACTCCGTGAGAAGCTTGTCGAAGAAGTCCCACGAGGAAAGGCCCCCCGGGGTCCTGAGCCAGATGTACGGGGCGTTGACCCCGCCGTACACGGCGAGCCCCGCCGCCGCGAGTCCCTCCCGGATGACCCGGGCGTTCTCCATGTAATAGTCGATGACGGCCTTCGTCTGCTTCCACCCGGCGTCGGTGTAGACCGCCGCCGCGGCGCGCTGGACCGGGTAGGAGACGCCGTTGAACTTGGTCGTCTGCCGGCGGTTCCACAACGGGTTCAAGGGGACCGTCCCGCCCGCCCGGGTCTTTGCCGCAAGCTCCTCCGGGACCACCGTCAGCGCGCACCGGACGCCGGTGAAGCCCGCGGTCTTCGAGAAGCTCCGGAATTCGATCGCGCACCGCTTCGCGCCTTGGACTTCGTAGATGGAGTGCGGGTATCCGTCTTCCGTGATGAACGCCTCGTAGGCGGCGTCGAACAGGATGACGGCGCCGTGGGCGAGGGCCCAGTCGACCCAGCTTTTCAGCTGCGCCTTCGTCGCCACCGCCCCGGTCGGGTTGTTCGGGAAACAGAGGTAGACGATGTCCGCCTTCTCCTTCGGGAACGCGGGGAAGAAGCCGTTCTCCGCGGTGCACGGCATGTAGACGATCCGCCGGGAGCCGCCCGCCGCATCGGCGTCCCCGGAACGGCCGACCATGACGTTGGTGTCGTTGTAGACCGGGTAAACGGGATCGCCGATGGCCACCGTGTTGTCGAGGGCGAAGATGTCGAGGATGTTGGCCGTGTCGCACTTCGACCCGTCGGAGATGAAGATCTCCGAGGCCTTGAGCCGAACTCCCAGGGGGCCGTATGCCTTTTCGACGAGCGCGCCGATGAGGAAGTCGTACCCCTGCTCGGGGCCGTATCCCATGAAGGACTTCGAGTCGCCGAGCTCGGACACGGCGCGATGGAACGCGTCGAGGACCGCCGGGGGCAGGGGGCGCGTCACGTCGCCGATGCCGAGGCGGATGATCCGCGCGGACGGGTTCGCCCCGGCGAAGGCCCGCACGCGTCGCCCGATCTCGGGGAAGAGATAACCGGCCTTGAGCTTCAGGTAATGCTCGTTGGCGAGCGCCATGGGTCGCGATCCTCCGGTCGGGAATGGGTCTCCTATTGTAGTCCGGCGGCGACCGGACGCTCCAGAGCGATGTGCGCCCGCTACCGCCCGGCGAGATCGAAGATCCCGGTCCGGATCATCTTGACCGCGATCGCCGCCAGCAGGAGGGACGCCACCTTGGCCAGGGCCCTCGAGCCGTTGATGCCGATCAGCCGGATGATCCGGTGGGCCTGGGCGAAGATCAGCCACGCCAGCAGGATGTTGGCGACGAGCGAGAGGACCACCGGCGGGTAGCCGTGCTGCCCCACGAGCACCAGCGTCGTCGTCAGGGTGGCCGGGCCCGCGATGAGCGGCGTGCCGAGCGGGACCACGCCGAAGGCCGGGCCCGCGAACGGCCGTTTCACCCCGGCCGCGACGATGTCGGTGATTGCGATGGCCAGGAGCACGACGCCGCCGGCGATCATGAAGTCCTCCACCCGGATCCCCAGCGCCGCGAACACCGCCTGCCCCAGGAGGACGAACCCGATCGTGACGAGAAAGGCGGTCATGATCGACTGCCTGACGGTCCGGCGCCGCTCCCCGTCCGACATCTCTTCGGTCATTCCCACGAAAAGCGGAAGCGCTCCCGGCGCATCCAGGGCGACCAGGATGGGGATGACGCTCAGCAGGAACGGGTGCAGGAGGTCGAGGATCCGCACGATGCCGTCCAGCATACCAGAGAAAGGGACGTCTTTTTCTTTGCCTTTCCCTGTGGTATCTTTCTGGGGTATGGCGGCGCCGAAAGAACACTTCATCCTTCACGAGAAGGAGTTCGAGGCGTTCCAGGGCGTCCTTCGGAAGCTTCTCGTCGACTCCTACGCCAAGGTCGTCTTCCTCATCGACAAGAACGGCTCCATGCTGTCCGCCGCCGGGGCGACCTCGGAGTTCGACACGACGTCGCTCGCGTCTCTCGCCGCCGGCAATATCGCGGCGACCGGCGGTCTCGCCTCCCTCATCGGGGAAAAGGAGTTCTCCATCCTCTTCCACGAGGGCGAGCGGGACAACATGCACATCTCCGTGATCGACAACCGGCTCATCCTCGTCGTGATCTTCGACAAGCGGTCGTCGGTGGGGCTCGTCCGCCTCCGGGTCAGGAAGGCCGACGACGAGCTGTCCAGGATCCTCCATGACGTGGACGCGAGGAAGTCGGGGGAGGAAGGAGGAGGGGTGATCGAGGAACTGACCGAAGCCGACATCGAAACCCTGTTCAAATAGCCCGGCCATGTCATTCGTCAACTACTCCTCCCGCGAGATCAACTGCAAGATCGTCTACTACGGTCCCGGCCTGTGCGGAAAGACGACCAACCTGCAGTACATACACAAGCGGATGGACCCCGACTCCCGGGGGAAGATGATCTCCCTGGCCACGGAGACCGAGCGAACCCTCTTCTTCGACTTCCTTCCCCTGTCGATGGGCGAGGTCCGGGGATTCAAGACCCGCTTTCACCTGTACACGGTCCCGGGGCAGGTCTTCTACGACGCGAGCCGGCGTCTCATCCTGCGCGGGGTCGACGGCGTGGTCTTCTGCGCCGACTCCCAGCTCACCCGGATGGACGCCAACGTGGAGTCGCTCGAGAACCTGCGGATCAACCTCCGCGAGCAGGGGTACGATCCCGAGCACATCCCCCTGGTCATGCAGTACAACAAGCGCGACGTGAACGGGGTCGCGTCCGTGTCGGAGCTGCACGCCCTCCTCAACTACCGCAACGTTCCCGAGTTCGAATCGTCGGCGCTGACGGGGGTCGGGGTGTTCGAGACGCTGAAAGCCGTCATCAAGCTCGTCCTGATCGATCTTAAGAGGGGCGGAAAGTAGCCCCCCTTCCCGCAATGGCCGTCCGGAGCGATCGTTGACCCGCGTGGAGCTCGTCCTGACCGTTTCCTCGCCGCAGGAGCTTGACGGGACCGACCTGCGCCCGTACGACGCCGTCTGCCTCGGGAACCCCTACTGTCGCCGCGTCGCGGGGAACTACGCCGACGACTTCGCGGCCCTCGCGGATGCGGTGTCCGCCCTCCACCGCGCGGGAAGGAAGGCGTACGTGACGTCCCCCGCCGCGCCCCGGGGGCGCGACCTTCCCCGCGTCGAAGCGCTGATCGACGCCGCCGCCGCGAACGGCGCGGATGCCCTCGAGGTCCACAACATGGGCGTCTTGCGGATCCTCCGGGAAAAGGGGAATCCGCTGCCCGCCCACATGGGCGCCTTCGCGAACGTCTACACGCACCTGGCGGCGCGGGTGATGCGCGACTTCGGGGCGGCCCGGGTCCGGCCGAATGCCGAGGTGAGCCTGGAAGAGATGCGGACCATCGCCGCGGAGGGAGAGGTCGAGATCCTCGTCCACGGCAAGATTCCGCTCGGCGTGAACGAGGCGTGCTTCCTCCTGTCCGCGCCGGAAGGGGAGGATCCGAACTGCCCGGCGGCGTGCCGGGAGGAGCATTGGCTCTCCGCGCGCCGCGGAGGCGGACGCGACGGGGGCTGGGTCCTCAAGACCGTGGGGAAGGGGATCCTGAGCGGCAAGGACATGTGCATGATCGAGCATCTGCCCCGCCTGCTCGCCGACGGTTTTCGCGTCTTCCGCATCGAGGGGCTCTACGAGACGGCCGCCTGGCGGTCGGAAATCGGGGCCGTCTATCGCCAGGCGCTCGATGCGGCGGCGTCGCCGGAATCGTACGCGGTCCGCCCGGACTGGGCGGCGGCAATCCGCGGGCACTCCCGCCACGGCGTCTGCAACGGGTACTGCTTCGGGAAGACGGGCCGCCTCTATGTCGGCACTGTTTTACAGGGCGAAAAATCCTGATATAATGCTTAACCCCAGGTTCGACCGCATCCCCGGGAGGATATCAACAATGGCGGAACTTCTGGCATCCGGCGGGACCGTGGAGATGGTCCGGACGGTCCTCGACAACGGGGCGGACGCCGTCTACGTCGGCGCGAAGGGGTGGAGCCGGCGCCGGGCCCGGTACGAGATGGACGACGACCGGATCGTCGCCGCCGCGTCGTACGCCAGGGCACAGGGGAAGGTCCTCCGCGTCGCGTTCAACACGCTTCCCGCCTCCGGCGAGATGCCTCTTTTCCTCGAAAAAACGGACTCTTTTGTCGCCGCGGGGATCCGGGATTTCATCCTGACGGACCCGGGGGCGATGGTCGCTCTCAAGAGAAGGCATCCGGAGGCCGTCATCCACGCGAGCGTCGGGTGCACGATCGTCAACGCCGAGGACGCGCGGTTCTACAAGGACGCCGGGGCGACCCAGATCGTCGCGGAGTGCCGGATGGACCGGGAGGAGATGCGGCGGATCAAGCGCGAGGTGGGGGTCGGCCTCGAGGTCCTCGTCCACGCGACGACGTGCTACACCTTCCTCGGCCGCTGCACGATGAGCAGCTACACCCGCCAGGAGTGGCAGATCGACGCGGCGGGGAAGAACCATTTCCTGGGGAGCCCGAACCGGGGCGGCCTCTGCTACCGCGTCTGCCTGGCCGAATGGGACCAGGCGGGCCGGGACGGCGCGCCGGAAGGCCGGGGCGTCGTGCTCCCGAACCAGGCGTACTTCCTCGTGGACGACATCCCCGCCCTCATCGACCTGGGCGTCGACACGATCAAGATCCAGGGCCGGGAATATTCCGTTCCCCTGGTCGGCGAGATGGTCCGTTTCTACCGGGAGCTGATCGACGCGTACGTGAAAGCCCCCGCGTCGTTCCGGATGGAGGCGTGGAAAGAACGCATGGCCGGCATCGTGGCCGCGCGCGACGCCGAGCGCCGGGAGAAGACCGCGGACCTCATCGCCGAGTCGGGCATCCCCGCGTAGCCTTCCGCTTCACCCGTCGCACGCCGCCGCCGGCTGACGATCGGAGGCGTGACCCGTTTCCGGATCGCCCGCCGCGGAGACCAGCTGTTTCGCCTTTTCGTGCAGCACCTCGATGGAGCCGATCAGCTTCTGCTGCGTCCCCGCCACGTCGCCCATCGTGGTGCTCGACGCCCGGATCTGGTCCGTGATGTTGCGGATGATCTCTCCGACCTCGTCGGTGGCCTTCTTGGTCTTCCCCGCAAGCCGTTTCACCTCCTCGGCCACCACGGCGAAGCATCTGCCCGCGGCGCCCGCGTTGGCGGCCTCGATCGCGGCGTTGATGGAGAGCAGGTTCGTCTGGCGGGCGATCGTCCCGATGGTGTTCGTGATCCCCGCGATCTTCTCCGAGGACTCGATGAGCGACCTGTTCACCTCGCCCACCCTGCCGGCCTTCTCCTTGCCCGCCGTTGCATGGGAAAGCGACCCCGTGATCAGGCCGAACAGCTCGTTCTGGCGGACCTTGAGCTCCTCGAGCGACTGGACGTTCTGGAGGGAATAGGATGCGATGTCGCGAAGAAGCTTCACGAGCCGGATGTCGTCCTCCGTGATGCGCTGCCTGCTGAGCTTCTTGTCGATGGCGAAGATCCCCACGGGCTTGCCGTTCCTGCCGAGCAGCGCGCCGATGATGAAGGAGACGGAGCGGAACGCCCTGATGTCCGCCCACGGCTTCTTGAGGAGGTACTTCGCCGGAATCTGCTGCGGATTGTCCTTCGTGCCGGCATCCAGGATGAGGATCTTCCCTTCCGCGTACGACCAGTACAGCGCCCCGGAGTCCGGGGAGATCGGCGCCCGGATGTCGCCGACGGGCTCGTCGAGATTGCCCCGGGCCTCCACGCAGCGGAACATCCCCGCCGCCTCGTCGGCGATCAGGAGGTTGACGCGGTCGAACTCGAAGACCTCGGTCGCCACGTCTGCGACGAACCGGTAGATCTCCGGAAACGTGGCCAGCGTCGCCATCTCTTTTGCGAAAGCATGCAGGCTGTCGAGATGTCGTCCCAGCACGCCGAGCCGCCGCCAGGCGTCGTCGCGCTCCCGCTCCAACGTCTCCACCTGCGTCCGCAGCCTGGTCACGGCCGCTGCGTCGTCCCGTCGATCGAGAACCCTCTTCAGGAATGTGAACCGCATCGATACCCCCCCCTGGTGCTCGGACGTCGCTGTCCGCGCACGGGGACGGCCGCGGCGCCTGTCGCAGCCGAACGGGCCGCCTCGCCGCCCAGTTCGGTCGAGCGGCGCCTCGGACTTCCGATCCTCCGTCGCTGTCAAATTGGGAATGAATCGTCAGGAACGGATCGTCGCCCCCCCCCGGGCAAAACAGCGTTACCGTAACTTTTCGACGGGGGGCGACGAATTGTTCAGGGTTTTTTTTGGTCGGGCGGCATCCCGGGTTTCGTCGCCGGGCCGGGCCTTGCCGCACGGCGGTCTCCTTCCGCCGGCCCCTCGAAGTAGGGGACGCCGAGGGTCCGGCCCGCCAGGCGCCTCCAGGGGCCGGGAGCGGGCCCGGCGAGGCGGCGCTTCAGTGGCTCATCTCCCCCTCGCGGAAATATTCGACGAGCGCCCGCTCCACGACGCGGTCGGGCGGCACGCTCTTCTCCTTGCAGAAGGCGTCGAGCAGCTCGACGATCTCGGGCAGGAGCAGGAAGGTGACGCGCTGCCTCCTGTCGTTTCCCCCCGTCAGGTCCTTTCCGGTCAGAGTCATTCGTCCCCCTTCGATTCGCCGCCGCGGGCGCCCGCCTTGTAGAACCGGCGGAACACCGTTCGGAGGCGGTCCTCTTCCGCAACGTCGCCCCGGGTCGCCTCGTGGATCAGCTCCCCGTTCAGGAAGATGCAATACCGGTCGAGCACGCGGAACGCGGCGCCCACGTCGTGCTCGGCCAGAACGATCGTCGCCCTCTTCTTGAGCTCGCCGTCGATCACGGCGAGGATCCGGTCCCTCACGTCGAGCGAGAGGCCCAGGAACGGCTCGTCGAACAGCAGGATCGTCGGCTTCCCCATCAGCGCCCGCCCGATGACGAGCATCTGGCGCTCCCCCCCCGACAGGATCCCCGCCGACTCGCCGGCCTTCGCCCGCAGCGCCGGGAAGAGATCGAAGACCCGGTCCCGCGACCTCGACCGATCCGCGGCGGGCCGCAGATACGCTCCCACGTCCAGGTTCTCCCGGACCGTCATCCGGAGCGCGACCCGCGCCCTGTCGGAGACGTAGTGCACCCCCCGGGCCACGCGCTCGTGCGGCGGAAGGAGCGTGATGTCCTCCCCGTGGTAGACGATCCGCCCCGCCGTGACCGGGACGAGCCCCGCGATCGCCTTGAGGAACGTGGTCTTGCCGGAGCCGTTCGCCCCGAAGACGGCCACGACCTCCCCGGGGCGGGCCTCCATCGTCACCGCGCGGACCGCCCGCACCTGTCCGAACCGGACGGTGAGGTTCCTGACCTTAAGGTGCATGGCCGTGGTCGTCGGTTGCCGCCGCGGGGACGTACTTCGCGAGGTCGGCGGGGTTCCCCTCCCAGGTGACGCGCCCGTCCTCGATCGCCACGACCCGGCAGCACATCTCCTCGAGGATGAGCGGATTGTGGGAGATGAGCAGGAACGACATCCCGGACTCCCTGTGGAGAGAGTGGAGGAGCGCCGCGAGCTCCTCGGCGTCCCGGGCCGACAGCGCCGAAAAGATCTCGTCGAGAAGAACGAACCGCGGGCGGCACGAGATGGCGCGGGCGAACTCCAGCCGGCGCAGGCACCCCTGGGACAGCTTCGCGGCGGGCCAGAACCTCTGCGCGGCGAGCCCGGTCCGTTCGAGGATCGAGGCCAACTCCTCCTCGACGCCGGCAGGCTGAAGCGCGGCCCCGTTCCATGCCGGCGCCCCGCTCAGGAGCGCCACCCGCACCGACTCCATCACGGTGAGCGACGGGTACGGACCGGGGATCTGGAACGTCCGGGAGATCCCGGCGCGGAAGCGGGCGTCCATCGGCAGGCGGGTCACGTCCTTCCCCTCGAACACGATCCGGCCCTTGTCCGGGCGGACGAGTCCCGAGACGATGTTCGCCAGCGTCGTCTTCCCCGACCCGTTCGGCCCGAAGAGGCCGACGATCTCGCCCGCTCCGACGGCGATGGTCACGCCGCGCAGCACCCGGCTCGCGCCGAACGACTTCTCGATCCCCTCGGCGATGAGCAGGGCGCTCATCCGCCGATCCCCTTGGCCTGGATCATCCGCTTCGCCCGGGCCCGCTCGATCAGCGTGCCCGCCACTCCTCCCGGGAAGAACCGCAGGACCAGCAGCAGCGCGAACGCGTAGAGAAGGACGCGCGGCGCCGGCGGGATCCCCGCCCCCTGGAAGAGAACGTGGAGCAGGAGGCCCGCGAGGACCGGCCCCGCGATCGTCCCCCGTCCCCCGATCGCCGCGAAGGTGGCCGCCTGGAAGGAGAGCTCGATGGAGAAGTCGGCGGCCGTCGCGCGTCCCACGTGGGCCGCGAAGGCGACGCCCGCCGCACCCGCGATGGCGCCCCCGGCAAGGTACGCCCGCCGCTTGTGCCGGCCCACGTCCACCCCGGAAGCGCGCGCGTTGAGCTCGCTTCCCGCGATGGCCGTCCAGATGAGCCCCGCCTCGGACCGGGCGATGCGGAGCATCGTCCACGAGGCCAGGACCAGGAACGCAAGGGCCGCGTAGTACGAGATCCAGGGCGACCCTTCCACCCACGGCAGGGCGACGGGGATCCCGCCTTCGCCGCCCCAGGAGTAGCCGCCCTGCGGATTGAAGAACGTCTGTCCCTGCGCGACCTCGTGGCACAGCTCCCCGAGGGCAAGGGTGAGAAGCGCGACGAACGGGCCGGAGAGCGGCGCCGCGAGAGCTCCCACCGCCGCTCCGGCCGCCGCGGACAGGAGCAGCGCGCCCGCTCCCGCGGCCCAGAGCGGCCATCCCCAAAGACTGGTGAGCAGGGCGCAGGCGTACGTCGCCGTTCCGAAAAAGACCGCGTGCCCGAGGGAGACCTGCCCGGCGATCCCGCCGACGATGTCCCAGGAGCCGGCGTAGACCGCCAGGATGAAACCGACGGTCAGCACGTCGAGGAGAAAAGGATCGAGTCCCGCGAGCGGCAGGAGGAGGAGGAGCCCGCCGGCGGCGGCGAGGGCGCCGGTCGTCCTTCCGAGCCCGGTCTTTCGCGCCTTGGTCGGCGTTCCTTGAACCATCAATGTTTTCAACCGGATAGGCATCCGCTGCGCCGCTTTGCCCTGGGTCATTCTATCCCATATTCCTTCCCGCGACGCAAGGGAATCGAGGGATCCCGGGAGTCCGGCTTGCCTGGCGCGCGTGAAAACCCCAAAATGGACCGACCACCGCCACGCGGCGGACACGCCCGCTTGTGTCGCCGAAGCAGTTGGCCGGTGAGCGATGCGGGACAGGGATGAAGGTTCATCCGATGACCGATCGAGACAGGCCCGACAGCATCATCCAGGCGGGTCCCCTGCCGAAGGACGCGATCGCCGCGGGCTTCGAGACGCTGATCCGCGAGGGGAAGCTGTTCGGAGCGGAGCTCAACCCGAGCGTCCTCAAGAAGAGCGGGTCGGGCGCCTCGTTCCTGGTCGGCGCGATCCCCTCGATGCGCCGCCTCCTCGACCGCTGGGAGGAGCTCTTCGCGAACCGCATCTCCCCGGCGGATTTCTTCGGCCTCGTCGACGTCGAGCTCCCGGCCTTCGAGCACCGTGACAACATGCTTCTCTTCGCGAAGGACCGCGTCATCTACGACGCCCAGATCCATCACCGGGGCGAGCCGACCGGGGGACTGACGCTGCACCTCTACCGGGAGATCGACCGGGAGCGAGGAGTCCTGACGGCGCTGCTCCGGGGCTTGCGGCTGCGGATCGTCTACATCGAGCGGATCCACCTCAAGGACCAGAGCTCCGGCTACGCGTCGTCGCTCTTCCGGCACTACGAGACGCTCTTCCACGACCTGGGCTTCAACCAGTTCCGGCTCAAGGCGTCGCTCTCGGTCGGGAAATATTACTGGGCCAAGGAAGGTTTCGACTGCCAGGAGCCGCACGATCTCGACCGGATGAAGACGGAGCTTCGGGCCTTCGTCGGCGAGCGGGGCCTTCCGGTGAACGAGGCGGAGATCGTCCGGATGACGCACGCGTACGACCTCGCCCACTTCCGCAGAGACCTCAAGGTTCCCGTCTACCGCAATGCCGAAGGGTACTACGCGACGGCGCGGGACGGCGCCTTCGTCGAGGAATGCCGGTTCCCCCTCGGGAAGGCGATCCTTCTCTGCTCGGAGCCGTGGGACGGGTACAAGATCATCTATACGAACACTCCAAGGAGGACCGGGTTCGTCTACTCGCCCGGCTACCTTTCGCACAGGACGCCGACCGGACACCCCGAGAGCGGAAAGCGCCTGGTCGGGCTGCTGAAGTCGCTCAGGAAGAGCGGGCTGCGGGGCAGCCTCGTGTTCCTCGGGCCGTACGTGCCGGACGAAGACGCCGTCGCGCGGGTCCACCGGGCCGACTTCATCGCGAGGTTCCGCGAGGCGGCGCGCGGGGGACAGCCGTTTTTCGAGACGAGGGACTGCGCGATCTGCCCGGACACGTTCGACGTCGCGATGTTGGCGGCGGGAGGCGTCATGGCGGGCGTGGACGCGGTCATGAACGGGCGCGTCGACAACGTCTTCTGCGCCGTCCGCCCCCCGGGCCACCACGCGGGCGCCGGGTCCGCGATGGGATTCTGCTTCTTCAACAACGTGGCGGTCGGCGCCGCCTACGCGCGGGAAGTCTACGGCGCCAGGAGGATCTTCATCCTCGACTGGGACGCCCACCACGGAAACGGGACCCAGGAGATCTTCGAGGAGGATCCCCTGACCTACTTCTGCAGCATCCACGAGCACCCGACGTTCTGCTTCCCGGGGACCGGCAGGAGGATGGAGCGGGGTGCGGGCGAGGGGCGCGGGTACACGCTCAACGTCCCGCTGCGCCCGCATTGCGGAGACCGGGAGCTCATGGACGCCTTCGACGCGGAAGTCGTCCCCGAGATCGACCGGTTCTGCCCGGACCTGATCATGGTCTCCGCGGGGTTCGACGGCCACGCGCACGACCCCATCGCGGACCTCGACCTGACGGAGTCGTCCTACGCCCACATGACGCGGCGGATGTGCGAGGCGGCCGACCGGCACTGCGGCGGGCGGATCGTGTCCGTCCTCGAGGGCGGGTACAACGGCGTTTCGCTCGCGCCGTCGGTCATCGCCCACCTCAAGGCCCTCCAGGGAAGGAGCTGACCATGTACGTCGGAAGACGGATGACGCGCAACGTCGTGACGGCCTCGCCCGGAGACCCCGTCGCGCGCGCGGCGGCCCTCATGAAGGAGCACCGGATCCACCATCTCCCCGTCGTCTCGGGCAGCGAGCTCGTGGGGATCGTGACGGACACGGACATCCGGAACGCCGCCATCGGGGATCCGGCGCCGGCCGGGGGCCGGACGGTCGGGGACATCATGACCCGGGACCCGGTGACGGTCGGGGCGTGGGACACGGTCGAGGACGCGCTTCTGCTCCTTCACCGGCGCCGGTTCGGCGCCCTCCCCGTCGTCGAGGGCCGCAAGCTGATCGGGATCATTTCCAAGGCCGACATCCTGTCGGCGTTCATCGACACCCTCGACATCGAGGGGGTGGGCGTCCGCATCGAGGTCCTCGTTCCCGGGGACACCGCCTCGCTCCTGCGGCTCGTCCGGGCCGTTGGGGAGACGGGCGCGGAGGTCAGAAGCCTGGTCGTGTCGCCGTTCCGCGGGCAGTTCGTCGCGTTCCTGAGACTGGCGACGATCGACGTCGTCGGCGTCCGCGCGCGGCTGAAAGGGGCCGGCTTCGCGATCCCCGATCTCTCCGATTTCCTCGACTGACGCGGCCCGGCGCTCCGGCTCGCCGGCACGCTTGCATCGTCGGAGATCGCCAGGAGGCGCTGCGCCTCCGGGGGGCTCGCCTCACCTCGCCCCCTCTTGCGCACGGAGAGGTGACCCCAGGGAGCGATTCACCGTCCGGGAGTGGGGCTCGCGCTCCGGTCCTCCGCTCGGGCGAGCCGCTCGCGCCCGGGTCTCCGATCCGGGCTGCGCGGCCCGCCTCGGCAGCTTCCGCGGCCGATTCCGGCCGCTCTTCCTCCTGTTCGTCGGCGCTGCCTCGGAGCTCGAACCCCCGTCATGTGCCTGATCCGGTCGGGTTCTCGCTCCCCGTCGGCTTGCAGCGCCGTCCGGGCGTGATCCAATACGCTGCTGCACTTGCGGTGGGGCACCCTGCGACGCGACTCGCGTCGTCAAGCGGGAGGCTCTCCATTTCATCAACTTCTCAATAGTCCCGCGCGGCGACGCGGGCCGCGAGGCCGGACGGGCGCACGACGAGCAGGAGGGAGATCCCGCCGAGCAGGACCACGTAGGACCACTGGGGAGCGAGCAGCCAGGCGCCGACGTTGGAGACCAGTCCGAGCCCCACCGCCAGCAGGAAGCTCTTCCAGGGGTTGTCCATTCCCGACGCGATCACCACGATGAGGGAAAGGATGAGAGGGACCCGGCCCATCGTGGGGGCGATGACGGCGGTCGGCGCGAGCAGCGCCCCGGCCACCGCGGCCAGGCCCGAGGCCGCGCCGAACGTGAGGTACCGGATCTTCTCGACGTCCATCCCGACGGCGCAGGCGATCTCCTCGTCCTCGGCCACCAGCTTCAGGGGGAGTCCCCGGCGCGTCGACAGGAGCAGGGAGATGCCTCCGAGAACGGCGAGCGCCGTCACGAGCGAGACCGCTCCCCACCGCCGGATCGTGACGCCGTTCAACACGGCCCACGGGGGCGACAGGTCGATCGAGAGGACATGAGGGCCCCACAGGATCTGGGCCGCCTGCTCGAACAGGATGGCGAACCCGAGGGTCCCGACCGCGATCGAGAACGGGTGGGACCGGACCGGGTTGATGAAGCTCTTGCAGAGAAAGACGCCGAAGGCGAAGGCGATCACCGCGGCCAGCGGGGCCGCGACCAGGGGACTGCCGACGCCCCGCGCGTCCAGGACGTACGCGACGTACGCTCCCAGGGTGAAGAAGGCGCCGTGGGAGAGGTTGACCACCTTGACGACGCCGAGGACCAGGGCGAGGCCCGCCGCCATGAGGGCGTACGACGATCCCGTGAACACGCCGTCGAGGAGGATCTGGCCGATCGGGTTCATCAGGGGGTGTTGGGCGCCGGAAAGACGATCCTGCCGCCGTCCTTCTCCCACCGGATCACGGTCCCGTGAAGGCGCGACGATCCGGCTCCCCAGATCGCCTGGTGGGAGGAATCGAACCGGTACGTCCCCGCGACGCCCGGGAACGTTCCCCGCTCGAGCGCGTCGACGACGGCGCCCGTCTCCGCCCGCCGGGCCGCGCGAATTCCCGACAGCAGGACCGTCACGGCGTCGCAGGGCAGGGTATCGCTGTAGCCGACGGGCGCATAGCCGTACCGCTTCTCGAAGGTCTCGAAGTACCGGGTTGCCGCATCGGACGATCCCGCCCACGCCGCGGCCTGGACATAGAGCGGCGGGTCCGTCGGAAGGGAGGCGACCACCCGCGCGTCCCCCAGCGTTCCCCCGACGGAGAGAACCGGGAACGAGGCGCCCCCCTCCCGGAGCTTCTTCACGAAGGCCACGGAGTTCTTGCCCGGGTCGGCGAGGACCAGGATGTCGGGGGCCTTTCCGGCGGCGGCGACGGCGATCGGCTCGACGACCGGGTTCGAGGGGCTGTAGAACGCTTCGTAGACCGGGGCGGAGAAGCTCTTCCGGAGCGCGAGCGCCAGCTCCCGGTTCCAGCGGATGCCGGCGCCGACGAACGCGTACCTCCGGATGCCGTTGGCGCGGAGGAACTCGGCGAGCATTCCGGCCCACTGCGGGATCGAGTATCCGACCCGGAAGACGTACCGGTACCGGTTGTAGTTCCTCTTGACGTGGTCGGTGATCTCGGCGGTGGCGGCCACCGGGACGACGACGATCTTCTTCGCCGACGAGGCGGCCTCGACGACGCCGATCGTCTCCTCGGACAGGTACGCCCCGACCAGAGCGAAGACCTTCTCCCGCGAGACGAGCCGCAGGGTTTCGGACTTGGCGACGTCGACCCGTCCCTGGGTGTCCGACACGACGAGCTCGACGCGCCGGCCGAGCACCCCGCCGTCCGCGTTGGCGCGCTCCGCGGCGAGCGTGGCGGCCTGCATGAACAGGGCCCCGCCCGAGGCGTACGGACCGGAGAGGGGGGCCAGGATCCCGATCCGGATCGGCTGGAGCTGGCTCCGGTCGGCGGCCGCGGCGGGCGCCGGAACGGAAGCGGGCAACAGGAGCGCGGCGAGAAGCAGGACCACCGCGGCGCGGCTGCGCCTTCCTCTACCGGATGAGAGCGGACCGCCGGGATGCGAAGGCATCGGACACCTCCGTTCGGGGATGAGCGCGCTCGCTCCCGGCCCATGTCCGGAAGCCTGCCATGACCATACCACGGAATCGCCCGGGGGGGCGCGGACCGCCGGCGGGGGCCGCGCCGCCGCCCCGGGGCGCGGAAGCGGAAAAGGAAAAGGCCCCCGGGAAGGGGGCCTTTTCGTATCGCGTCGTGTTGGGTTTGTTGACGTCGGGCCGCCGGTCACGCTCCCTTGAAGACTGGTTTCTTGGAGATGAACGTGAGCACGATCCCGAGCACGCAGACGACCGTGATCGCGTACATGGCGTTGGTGAACGCGCCGGTCGTCGTCTTGATGTAGTCGATCATGTAGGGGCCGCCGAGTCCGGCGCATCCCCACGCTGTGAACAGGTAGCCGTAGTTCGTTCCCAGAGACTTCGTCCCGAAGTAGTCGGCCGTGATCGACGGCATCAGGGCCAGGTATCCCCCGTAGGCGAACCCGACGATGCAGATCCCGACGAGCCATTTGAGGAACGTGTCGGATTGGGGAAGGATGAGGACGAAGGCGATGATGTACTCGGCGAACATGAGCATGACGGTCTTGGTCCGGCCCAGCTTGTCGGAGATCGACCCGTGCGCCAGCCGGCCGAGGCCGTTGAGCAGCGCCATGATCCCGAGGCCGCCCGCGGCGACCGCCTTGTCCAGCTTGGCCACTTCGAGGCCGATCGGCACCGCCTGGCCGATGATCATGAGACCCGCGGCCGCGCCGAAGAAGTAGATGATCCAAAGGAGCCAGAACTGCCCGTTGCCCACCATCTCGTTCGGCGTCCAGTCGACCTTGGTCACCGCGGAGGCGGCCGCTGCCGGCGGGTTCCAGCCGGCGGGCTTGTAGCCGGCGGGCGGGACCTTGAAGAGCGAGCCCGCGCCGCACACGGCGACGATGAAGATCACGCCGAGGGTGTAGAAGGTGCTCGCGATTCCGATGCTGCCGACCAGCTTATTGATGAGCGGACCGAACACGAGCGTCCCCGCGCCGAACCCGAAGACCGCGAGGCCGGTGATCGTCCCCCGCATGTCGGGGAACCACTTGATGCAGGTGGCGATCGGCGTCACGTAGGCGAAGCCGACCCCCAGGCCGCCCAGGATGCCGTACGCGAAGACCATCCCGCCGATGGTCGTTCCCACTGCCCCCGCGAGGATGGCGCCGGCGCCGAGAAGAAGCCCGCCGAAGATGGCGACCTTCCGGGGCCCCGCCTTGTCCTGCCATCTGCCGGCGAAGATCATGCCGACCGCGAAGAAGAAGAGCGAGGCCATGTACGGATAGCCCGCCT
>JBLNEU010000130.1:0-6630 GCA_050263015.1 Deltaproteobacteria bacterium
TCTCCATCAAGTCGCGCGCGGGGAAGCACCTTGTCGGCATGACCCATCCGCGGGGACCCCGGCGGGAAAAAGCGGCCCGATTCTTGAAGCTCCATCGGGACGGGAAAGGGGGTGTCAATGAGCGCGCGACCACTCGACATCGAACGGCTCTTCTCATCGCCCGCCCTCCATGCGACGCTCGCCGTCTTTTTCGATTACCCCGACGACACGTTTTATCCGCGCCTCATCTCCCGGCTCACGGGAACGGACATCAAGAGCGTCCTGCGGGAGCTCGCGAAGCTGAAGGAGATCGGCATCCTGGGCGGCGGCCCCGGGGGACGGGGGAGAGATTACCGGCTCAACACGGAGTTCCCGTTGCATGGAGAGCTGGCAGCGATTTTCGCCAAGACGCGCAAAAGCCGCCGCTACCGGCAAGCGTTATCGCCGTTCGTCGATTTGTTCTCTTAAGCTGGGGCGCCGAGGGATCGCGTCGCGCCCGTCACGGCCCGGTCACGGGGCGGGGACGCTCGTCATCGTGAGATTGACGACATCGCCGGCGGATCGCAGGTCGGCGACGGCCGCCGGGGAGGCAACCGCCAGGAAATCGTCGGGGACGGACCAGCCGAGCGCCGTGACGCCGTAGAACGCCTCCGCGAACCCGCCGGGCAGGCCGGCGGTCATGTAGGGGTGGTTCCCGGTCGCCATGTCGGCGCTCGTCCGGGGCACCCGCGAGACGATCTGCCCCCCGTGGACCACGAAGATGACGCCGTTGTCCAGGGTCACTCCGGTCTGCAGAAACGGCACCGTCATCGTCCCCGAGATGACGAGGGAAGCCGGGACAGAAGGATTCACCACGGGGATGTCAGACCCGGCGGAGGACGAGTCGATGTCAATTGACAGGCTGCGCGTGTGAAAGGGCGCTTCGGCAATCACCTGGAAGCTCCCACCGCCCCCGGCCAATGTGAAGACCGGGGATCCGTTGTTGTAGGCGCCCGCGTGGATCGGGCCGTTCGAGAGAGAGAAGTTGTCGAAACGCCCCGTGAACGGGTCGACGTGCCGGCCCCGGATCTCGTAGGGCACGGCGTCGCCCTGCGTCAGCGTCTGGTAAAAGAGGACCCTGGACCCGGCCGGACTCACGACGGCGCCTACGCGGTAGTCCGGCAGGAGGGCGTTGTCCATCGTGATCGGGGCCGCGAACGTTCTCGGGTTCGATACCGGCGTGGTTCCTGCGGCGACGGGTCCGACGCTCCTGACGATGAACGTGTCGTAGTTGATCCCGCGGCTGACGAGGTCGTAACTCCCCGGATCCAGCGGATAGAGGACGAAACGGCCGGTGTTGTTGTCGACGGCGGTGGCGCGGCGGACGACGCGCGCGTTGATTCGCGTGTCGATCTGCTCGGCCTTGATCTCGAAGAAGGCGGAAGTGTCCCGGGCGGCCGTGTTGTCGATGAAACCGACGATTACCCCGGCGTCGTCGAGGTCGAATGACCGGAGCTGCGGCTTGAGAATGAATTCGGATACCCCGTCGCGGTTGACGGGGACCACGTCCCGGCCGACGTCGAAGTCGATCGCGAGCCGGATCAGCGCGCCGTTGTCGACCTGGAAGACGCGGTCGGCGATCCGGATTCCCTGGGCCGCGTTCGGGACGCGCAGCGCGGCGTGGAGCGTTCCCGCGTCCACCTGGTTGTTGAACCGGAGGTTCCTGGCGGTCGCGGATACGGTGAGAGCGCTCTCGGTCGGCTCGAGGAAGAGCAGCATCTGCCGGTACGTCCCGGCGGGGAGCGCGAGGTTGTCGAAGACGGTCACGAGGTTGTTGTCGCCGGAGAGCGCGGCCAGGTTGACCGTCGCGCCGTTGTCGAGGGTGAACCGGATCCATCCGCTCGCGGTGTTGTCGAACGCCGCCGTCCCGACCTTGTGGAACCAGACGCGGCGCACGGTGACCCAGACGTTGTCGAACGCGTACGAGGGCGCGTCCGTCAGCGAGACGGTCACGTGTCCCGTGCCGGCCGGCAGCGACTCGTCGAGCCCGCCGCAGGAGGCCAGCGCGAGCGCGAGGAGCAGCAGGGGGAGCACGCCGCGCCGATTCGGTCTCATGAGCCCATCATAGAAGATTCGGAGCCCCGGGAAAAGGGACGGGCCGCCCGCGCGCGATGCGCGGACGGCCCCGCGTTTCGACGGACCGGCCGATGGCGGCCGTCAGTCCGTCAGGAAGTGCGCCTTGACGGTCTCCTCCCATCTCTCCCCGGCGAGGGCCCGCGCGATCCCCGAGACCGGCATTCCGCCGTCCTGGTACACGAGCTGGCCGCCGTCCTGGGCGACCGGCCCGAGGGTGCCGCCGCTCTCCCGGCGGAGCCCGTCGACCGTGTCCTCCATCCACTTCCGCGCGAGGGTGCCGGACAGCAGGTTCCGCGTGTCGGCCGTCAGTTTCGTGGGGCGGATCTTCAGCAGCCACCCCTTCCCGTACGGGTCCTGGTTGACGATCCCGGGCGACCGCATCGCCTCGATGTTGACCGCCACGACCTCGCCGTCGACGGGGGAGAGCATCGCGAGCGGCCTGGAGTCGACCTTGAGGGTCCACGCCCTTTCGCCCTGCGCCACCTTCGCGCCGACGGGGGGCAGGTCGACGCCGTCCACCTTCCCCACGAGTTTCTGCGCGAAGTCGTCCAGCCCCACGCTGACCAGGTCGTCCTCCTCGTTCTTCATCCAGGAATGACCCTGGTGGTAGTGGAGCCCGGCGGGCATGCGGAACCATTCGACGATGTCCGAGATCGTCCGCGCCACCCCGGCCGCCACGGTCCTGAAGCTGAACGTCCTGCTGAACCAGACGAACGACGCCAGGAACACGATGACGATCAGGTATTCGATGCCCTTGGTCGCGTAGATGTCTACAAAGCCGTAGTTTTCCATTGCATGGCCTCCGCGTTCTTCGGGGTTTCCTCTTTCTCCTCATGGTATTCGCTGAACACGTTCATGCGGTTGACGACCCACCGGAACACCCACAGCTCCATCGAGATGACGGCGAGCGTCACCCAGATCTCCGCCCAGGACGGGTAGTACCGGACGGGCGCGTACCACTTGAACGCGATGACCGAGAAGTTCAGCCGGTTGATGATGATCCCGATCGCGGTCAGGAACGCCGTGAACTGGACGAGCTTCACGCTGCGGTTCTTGAGCGCCCTTGCGAAGAGGATGATCGGCAGGACGACGAAGCCGATCACCTCGAAGAGGTACCAGTACCCCATCGGCGTCGCAAGCAGGTCCCAGTGGCGGCCGTGGACCAGGTCGATCGCCTTGAGGAAGAGGTACGCGAACAGCGCGCCGATGCACCCCTTGGCCAGGCCGAGGAGGATCTCGTCGTGCCCCGCCCGGTGCTTGGCGTCCATCCGGTCGTGGAAGATCTTGTGGGTGAACGTGCTCTCGATGATCACCATCGACAGCCCGGCGAAGATGCTCGATACGAAGAACAGCACCGGGATGTTGCCGGAATACCAGAGCGGGTGGATCTTCGCGGGCGCCAGCAGGAAAAGCGCGCCCAGCCCCGACTGGTGGAGCGTGGACAGCGTGATCCCGAAGATGACCGCCCCGGTCGTAAGGCCCTGCACGATCTTGCGGGCCTTCTTCCAGTGGAGCCACTCGGCCACGGCGGGCGAGAACTCCAGGAACTCGCAGATCATGTAGAGCAGGAAGTGCCATGCGACCAGGAACAGCACCGAGCTCAGCCCGAAGGAGTTGCCGATGATCGGGTTGACGACGTTCCAGGGGCGCCCGAGATCCAGGAGAAGGGCGCCGGCGTAGAAGACGTAGGCAAGGAAGCCGTTGAGCACCGTCGCCCGGACGATCGGCTCGTACTTCTCGAACTTGAGGATGTGGACGACGAACGTCAGCACGTAGGCGCCGCCGGCGAACGCGACGCCGGTGATGACGTCGAAGCCGATCCAGATCCCCCAGGGGTAGTCCTGGGACAGGTTCGTGACCGAGCCGAGCCCCTTGTAGAAGCGGATCGCGATGAGGGCGATCCCCACGACGATGATGATGCCGGTGATGACGTTGAAGGGGGTCAGCATCTTGCCCTTGGGCTTCAGCTCGCCCAGGATGAAGCGTACGAAGCCGCGAGCCTCCGCAAGAAAGCCGGCCCCGGAACCGTGCGCGCTCCCGACGGCTTTACTCCTCTCCATGGCCGTCCTCCTTGTGGTTTTTCCCGTTGGTCAGGTAGTTCAGTCCGACGAGCAGCGACGGCCACAGGACGAAGACGAGGGGGACGCCGTACAGGAACCCGGAGGTGTGCTCCGGGTAGGGGGTCGTCCCGAGGTCGGTCCGGAAGCCGAGCTTCTCGAAGGGGACGCTCGACAGGTAGAGCCACCCGGTGCCGCCGACCTCGTGCTCTCCGTAGATGTGGTGGACGTACTTGTCGGGGTTCTGGTAGACCCGCTGGCGGGCGATGTCGACGAGCTCCCGCTTCTTCCCGAAGAGGGTGGCGCCCTCGGGGCACGCCTCGGCGCACGCCGGCTGCTCGCCGTTCTTCACCCGGTCGAAGCAGAACTGGCACTTCTTCACGTACGGAAGGGCGCTGTTGTACTCGTACTTGGGGATGTCGAACGGGCAGGCGATCATGCAGTACCGGCATCCCATGCACCGGTCCTTGTTGTAGATGACCGGCCCGTCCTTCGTCTTCTCGAGCGCCTTGACGAGGCACGCGGAGGCGCAGGCGGGCTGGTTGCAGTGGAGACACTGCTTCCGGGCGAAGACCGGCTTGTCCGGCTCCTTCTCGTTCGCGAACCGGTTGACGACCGTGTACGCCTCCGGGGTCGGCTCTCTCTTCTGCTCGAACACGCTCTCGCTGGAGAAGGAGACCTCGGGCTTCGGGAGGCCGTTCTTCTCGTTGCACGCCTCCTCGCACGCCCGGCACCCGATGCACTTCGTCGTGTCGATCAGCATGCCGTAGAACTCGCGCCCGTCGCCGACCGCCGCGGCGGCGTGCGCCTTGCCGGCCTTGCTCCCGGCGAGACACGCCCCCGCGGCCCCGGCGATCTTCAGGAAATCCCTTCGGTTGAGACTCATCGTGACCCTCCTATCGGAAGAATTTCTTCACCGCGATCTGCAGGAGCTCGCCGTCCACCTTTTCGAGGGCGCCGGCCGCGGCCTGGCCGCCGTCCTGCATCGTGACGCCCACCTCCGCCGGCCTGGGCGTGTGGAGGGCGATGAACTCGGCGAACCGCCGCGTCTCCTTCTCGAGCCAGGCGGCCGCGTCGGCGGCGATCCTCAGCCGCTTCAGGTTATGGGCCAGGTTGGCCGGCTTGATCGCGAGGAGCCACCCGGACTGGTACGGGTCGCCCTCGAGGGCGCCGGGCTCCCGGTTCACGGAGGCGACGATTCCGTCCAGCGGGGAGACGAGATCGATCCGCTTCCTGCCCTGGACGACCGTGAAGGCGCGCTCGCCCTGGCGCAGCGCGGCGCCGGGGAGGGGCAGCTCGATCCGGTCGATCCGCCCCATCACGCCGCGGGCGAAGTCGTCGATCCCGACCCGGGCCTCGCCCGCAGGCGTCAGGAACGCCCAGGTGTGGCCCCCGTGGACGAACACGCCCCCGGGCAGCCGGTAGCCGGCCCGATCGACGGGCGCCGCCTCCTCGCGGGCCGCCGGGAGCGCGGCTGCGGCGGCGAGCCGCTCGCGTCTCCGGCGGAGGGCGTAGTCGACCAGCATGCAGACGGCAAACGTGAGGATGACGAGGAAAAAGATCATGACGGGTGCCTCCTTCCTAACCGAAGAACAGGTTGACGATCCGGCCCCACTGCGCCTCGTTCAGCCGGCTGCTGATGTCCGGGAGCGATTCCCCCCCGTCGGTCGCCGTGATGCCGAGATCGGAGCTGAACATCCGTTGCAGCCGCTCGACCTCCCAGTCGAACCACTTCTTCGCGACGCTTCCGTGGAACAGCCGCTTGATCCCTTCCCCCGTGACGTGCATCGAGAAGATCCACCCCTCGTGGTAGGGATCCCGGTTGACGAGGGACGGGTCGGACACGACTTTCCGGTTGACCGAGCGGATGATCCCGTCTCCGGGCGCCACCATCCTCAACGTGCGCGCGCCGGAATGGAGGAGCAGGCAGATCCCGTTCTCCCTCACGGCGGACCCTTCCGGCGGCACCGAGATCCGGTCGATCTTCCCGATCAGCTTCTGGGAAAGGTCGTCGATGCCGACGCGCGCCTCGCCCTCCGACTCGGACTGGATCGAGACCCACAGGTGCCTCGGGTGAAAATAGAGATCCGGCTTGAGGAGGAATCCCCGGACGTTCTCCACCAGGACTTCCGGATTGTTGATTTCCCTGTAGGCGGGGCATTCCCGGAAGGTCGTGCTGTTGCAGACGCCCTTGGTCGAGCCGCACTTGTCGACGGGGATCATCTTCTTGACGGGGAACGCCTTGCAGAATGTCACCGTCGTCAGTTCCAGGAATGGGCATTTTGCCTTTTCCATTGCCGCGCTCCTTTAAGCGTCCGGTGTTAGGCCGTCTTGGCCACCACAACCGCTCCGAGGACCAGGTACACGATGGCGATGATGAGATATGCCATGTTGTCCACCTCCTTTCCTGCCCCGGTGTTTGGCAACGACCGTGCCGCGAGGTGGTCGAGCGCGCATATCTCCACAACCAGCTGTTTCT
>JBLNEU010000131.1:0-3382 GCA_050263015.1 Deltaproteobacteria bacterium
AGAAGGAGAGGATGGCGAGCACGCTTACCGTAATTTCCACCTGGCGCGTGGCGGAGAAGAAAAACGGGATGGGCTGGGGATTCAGCAGGAAAATGTAAGCGAATCCCACCAGGATGATGACGAACAGCAGGAAGAGCAGTCGGACCGCCATATGCGGATTCCTCCGGTAGGTTCGCGCCTCAGGGCAGGGGGATCTCGGGGGCCGACCCCCACAGCCGGTCGAAGTTGTAGAAATCCCGAACGCTGGCGAGAAACACGTGCACCACGAAATCGCCGTAATCGAGAAGGACCCACCGTCCTTCCCGGAGGCCCTCGATCCCCAGCGGCCGGACGCCGTCCTTCCGGAGCGACTCCTCGATGAAGTGGGCGACGGCCGAGACCTGCCGGTCGGAAGTTCCCGAGCAGAGGAGGAAGTAGTCGGTGAAGGTGGCCCGCTCCCGGACGTCCAGGGCACGGATGTCGGCGGCCTTTTTCTCCTGAGCCAGCCGGGCGCACCTCAGCAGCGTATCCTCGGTCGTTATGGCCGTCGTTCCTCCCCGCGGTCGACGTAAAGTCCGTGGTCGGACAGGTACCGCTCCACCTCCGCCGGGAGGAGCCCCCGGATGCACTTTCCCGTCCGGACCTTCTCGCGGATGGCGCTCGATGAAATGTCCAGGGTCGGCAGCGAAGGACAGAACAGCCGTCGCCCGCCCGGGAGGCGGTAGCATTTTCCTACCCAACTATAGCAATGGGGGTCTTCTTTTTCAATACGCAGGCCCGCGGGAGGAGCGGGTTCCGTCCCCGCGCCGGGGCGTGGAAGGAGGACGAAATCGCACGCCGAGAGGAGCTCCTCGTACCGGTGCCACGTCGACACCTCCGAGAAGGAATCGGCGCCCATGACGAAGAGAATCCGCGCTTCCGGCTCGGACCTCAGAAAGGATTGAACCGTGAGGAGCGAGTAGGACGGCCCCTCCTGCCGGATCTCGATGTCGGAGACCTCGATCCCGGGGAGACCGGCCGCGCCCGCCGCGACCATCGCGAGGCGGTGCCGCGCCTCCGACACGGGCTGCCTCGGTTTGTGGGGCGGGTGGTGCGCGGGGAACAGGATCATGCGCGAGACCGCAAGCGTCTCTTTCACCTCGATCGCCATCCGCAGGTGGCCGTTATGGAAGGGGTCGAACGTCCCGCCGAAGAGCGCGACCGATGTCCGGGGGGATTCCACTTATGCTCGGACCTGGCCGTCCCCGAAGGCGATGAACTTCGTCGTGGTCAATTCCTCCAGTCCCATCGGCCCGAACGCATGGACCTTCGTGGTGCTGATCCCGATCTCTGCCCCCAGCCCCAGCTGGAAGCCGTCGTTGAAGCGGGTGGAGGCGTTGACGAGGACGAGCGAGGAGTCCACCTCGCGCACGAACCGCATCGCCCGGGCGTGGTCCCTCGTGAGGATCGCCTCGGTGTGAAGCGAGCCGTGCCGGCGGATGTGCTCCATCGCCTCCTCGAGCGACGAGACGACCTTCACCGCGAGGATCAGATCGAGGTATTCCGTCCCCCAGTCTTCCTCCGACGCGGGCTTCGCCTGCGGGACGAGGCGGACGGTCTTCGGGCACCCGCGCAGTTCGACGCCGTTCCTCGCAAGCTCGGCGGCCACCGCGGGGAGAAACTCCTTTGCCGCCTTTTCGTGCACGAGGAGCGTTTCCATGGCGTTGCAGACGCCTGGGCGCTGCACCTTCGCGTTGATGCAGACGGGGAGGGCCTGCCCGAGGTCGGCGTCCTCGTCGACGTAGATGTGGCAGACCCCCTTGTAGTGCTTGATCACGGGGATGCGGGACTTTTCCGCCACGCTGCGGATGAGCCCCTCCCCCCCGCGGGGGATGATGAGGTCGACGAACTCCTCGGCCGCCAGAAGGAAATCGATCGCCTCCCGGTCGGTCTGCTCGATGATGGACACGGCGTCGGCCGGAAGGCCGCTTGCTCCGAGCGCCTCCCTCAGGACCCGCGCGATGGCGGTGTTGGACCGGATCGCCTCGGACCCGCCCCGCAGGACGACGGCGTTCCCGGATTTCACTCATAGCGCCGCCGCATCGGCCGTCACGTTGGGGCGGGATTCGTAGATGATCCCGATGACTCCCAGGGGGATGCGCATCCGCCCCACCCACAGGCCGTTAGGCCGCCTCCACATCTTCAGGACCTCGCCGACGGGGTCGGGCAGGGCGATCACCTCCTCGATCCCGTCCGCCATCTGCCGGATCCGGTCGTCGGTCAAAAGGAGCCGGTCGACCATGGCGCCGGAGAGCCCCTTGGCCTTCGCCGCGTCCACGTCTTTCCGGTTTTCCGCCTTGATTCCTTCCGATCCCTCGCGCAGCCCTTTCGCCATCCCGGCAAGCGCGGCGTTCTTCCTCGAGGCGTCCGCCCGCGCGATCAGGGACGCCGCCGCCTTGGCCGCTCGGCAGACCTGCTCCACGCTGTTTTTCACCGTTGTGCTCATCGTGCTCTCCTACAGGGTTAGATGCGCCGCCGCGAGGATCGTCAGGTTGTCCCGATGGACCACCTCCGCGGGAGGTCCATCCCCCAGGATCGCCCTGACTTCCGCGCTTTTTCGGCCCATCCCCTTCTTTACCTGCTCGCTGGACCAGGAGGCGATCCCCCGGGCGAAGACGCGGCCCCTGCGGTCCCCGATGGATACCGCATCCCCTTTTCGGAAGGTTCCCGCGACGCCCAGGATCCCGGCCGGCAGAAGGCTTTTCCCTCCGTCCAGAAGGACTTTCCTCGCTCCGTCGTCGACCGTGATGGTGCCGTGAGGCTGCCGGGCATGCGCGATCCACAACTTCCGGCTGCGCGCCCTGGCCGCCTCCCGGGGGAGAATCAGCGTTCCGGCATCCTTCCCGTCGAGAACGTCCAGGATGGAGCGCCGGGATAGGCCGCCCGCGATGACCACCGGGGTTCCCCAGGCGGTTACGAGCCGCGCGGCGAGGAGCTTCGATTCCATTCCCCCCGTCCCAATCGATCCGCCTCTCCCCCCGGCGGACCGGAGGAGTTCGTCGTCGATCCCCGGCAGGAGCGGGATCCGTATCGCGTCGGGGAAGCGTCGGGGGTCCTGCGTGTAAAGGCCGTCGCTGTCGGTCAGGAGAAGCAGGAGGTCCGCGCCCATCAACTGCGTCACCAATGCCGCGAGGTGATCGTTGTCTCCGAGCCGGATCTCCTCGGTGGCCACCGTGTCGTTCTCGTTGATGATCGGAACGATGCCACGGGAGAGCAGCGCCTCCAGGGTGTTCTTCGCGTTGAGGTAGCGCTCCCGGTTCTCGAAATCCTCATGGGTGAGGAGGAGCTGTCCCACCTTCAATCCCCGTTTCTCGAACGCCCGCTCGTACGCCCGCATCAGCGTCGTCTGGCCCACGGCGGCGGC
>JBLNEU010000132.1:0-8790 GCA_050263015.1 Deltaproteobacteria bacterium
GCGAATGCGACCCGGTTTCGGCGTACGGGGGGGTCATCGGATTCAACCGGCCGGTGAACGCGGAGACGGCGAAGGAGGTCGCGTCCACCTTCTTCGAGGCGATCATCGCGCCCGCGTACGACAAGGCGGCGCGCACCGTCCTCGCCGCGAAATCGAACCTCCGGGTGCTCGAAACCGGGGGGGAGTTCCGGTGGGGCCGGGAGGGCGGACACGAGATGAAGAAGGTGAGCGGCGGGCTCCTGCTCCAGGGACGAGACCGGCACGTTCTCGATCCGTCCGCGCTGAAGGTCGTGACGAAGCGCGCGCCCACCGCCGAAGAGATCGAGGCGCTTCTTTTCGCCTGGAAGGTCTGCAAGCACGTCAAGTCGAACGCCATCGTCTACGCCCTCAAGGACCGCACGGTCGGCGTCGGGGCGGGGCAGATGAGCCGGGTCGATTCGGCGAAGATCGCGGTGATGAAGGCGCAGCTCCCCACGAAGGGGACGGTCATCGCCTCGGACGCCTTCTTCCCCTTCCGCGACGGCCTCGACGCCGCCGCGGCGGCCGGGGCGACCGCGGCCATCCAGCCCGGCGGATCGGTACGGGACGCCGAGGTCATCGCCGCGGCCGACGAGCACGGGATGGCGATGGTCTTCACGGGGGTCCGCCACTTCCGCCATTAGCCCGCATGTCCTGCCCGTGTTCGCCGCCCCGGCAGTCGCCCGGCGGGAAATGCGGGCCGAATCATCCCGCGGCATCGCCGCGGAAACGGGAGGAAAGCAGTGGGGCTGAAGGTCCTTGTCGTCGGCGGCGGCGGGCGCGAGCACGCCCTCGCCTGGAAGATCGCGCAGAGTCCCCTCGTTTCGAAGGTCTACGCGGCCCCCGGAAACCCGGGGATCGCCCGCCACGCCGAGTGCGTGCCCGTGGCGGCGGACGACGTGCCGAAGCTCGTCGACTTCGCGGCGTCGAAGCGGATCGACCTGACCGTCGTGGGCCCCGAGGCCCCGCTCGTTGCGGGGCTTGCCGACGAGCTCGCCGGGCGCGGGCTCCTTGTGTGCGGGCCGAACAAGGCGGCGGCGCAGCTCGAAGGGTCCAAGGTCTTCACGAAGAACATCCTGGACAGGTACGGGATCCCCACGGCCGCGTTCCGCGTCTTCGACGACTACGACGAGGCGGAGCAACACGTGCTCACGCATCGGCTTCCGCTTGTCATCAAGGCGGACGGGCTGGCGGCGGGGAAGGGGGTCGCGGTCGCCGGGACGTACGAGGAGGCGGTCGCCTTCCTGCGCGACGTGATGGAGAATCGCATCTTCGGCGAGGCGGGCGCCCGGGTGGTCGTCGAGGATTGCCTCGTCGGCGAGGAGGCGTCGTACATCGTCTTCACCGACGGCGAGAAGATCGTGCCGCTCCCGACGTCGCAGGACCACAAGAGGATCGGCGACGGCGACACGGGGCCGAACACGGGCGGGATGGGCGCCTACTCGCCGGCGCCGGTCGTGACGCCGGAGGTCGAGCGGCGGGCCCTTGAGAAGATCTTCGAGCCGCTCCTCGCGGGAATGCGTGCGGAAGGGACGCCGTTCCGCGGCATCCTCTACGGCGGGCTCATGATCGACCGCGGGGAGCCCAAGGTCCTCGAGTTCAATGTCCGGTTCGGCGACCCGGAGGCCCAGCCGCTCTTCGTGCGCCTGAAGAGCGACCTCGTCCCGCTCCTCGTGCAGTGCGCCCAGGGGAAGCTGACGGACGCGGCGATGGAGATCGACCCGCGGCCGTCGGTCTGCATCGTGATGTCGTCGGGCGGGTACCCCGGGTCGTACGCGAAGGGCTTCCCGATTTCCGGCATCGAGGACGCCGAGAAGGACGGCCTCGTGCAGGTGTTCCAGGCCGGGACGACGGTTTCGAACGGCCGGCTCGTGAACAGCGGCGGGCGCGTTCTGGGCGTCACGGCCATGGACGACGACATCCGCAAGGCGATCGCGCGGGGCTACCGGGCGGTGGACAGGATCCATTGGGAGGGCGCCTACTACCGGACCGACATCGGAAAGAAGGCCCTCCAGAGAAGCGGGGCGTGACGATGGCCGGAAAGGTCCTCATCCTCATGGGAAGCAAGAGCGACGCCGAGGTGATGGGCGAGACCGCCCGCGTCCTCTCGGAGCTGGGGATCCGCTGCACGACGACCGTCGCCTCGGCCCACCGGTCGCCCGCGCGGACGCAGAAGCTCGCCCGGGATGCCGAGAAGGACGGCTACTCGGTCGTCGTGGCGGGCGCCGGGGGGGCCGCCCACCTCGCGGGGACCGTCGCGGCCGAAACGGTCCTGCCGGTCATCGGGGTTCCTCTCGCGGGCTCCCCGCTCTCCGGCTTCGACGCGCTCCTGGCCACCGTCCAGATGCCCGGCGGGATCCCGGTGGCCACGATGGCCGTCGGGAAGGCGGGGGCGCACAACGCCGCCGTCCTGGCCGCGCAGATCCTCGCCCTGTCCGATCCCGGCCTCGCGGAAAAGCTCAAGGCTCGCCGGCGGGAGATGGCGGAAGCCGTGGCCGCCGCCGCCGAAGAGGTCCGATGATCGTCCTGTCGCCCGAGTGCTTCCCGTGCTTCCTTCGCCAGGCGGATCTTGCCGCGCGGGCCCACGGCGCCGACGAGGCCCGGCGGACCGTGCTGGCCGCCCGCGTTTCGCGGATGCTCGCCGATCTCTCTCCGGGGGAAATCCCGGCCCGCATCGCGACGCGGCTCCAGACGATCGCGCGGGAAGTGCTCGGCACGGGGGACCCGTTCCTGCGGGTCAAGCAAAGGGAGCTGCGCCGTTTCCGCGAGACGGCGAGCCGGGCGGAAACGCTGGTCGCCGCGTCCGCCGACCCGCTGTCGGCTGCGGTGCGCCTCTCCGTCTTCGGAAACATCATGGATTCGGGAATCGTCGAGCCGGAGTCGATGGAGAGCGCGATCGCGTGCCTGCCGGCGGCGAACGGCGCGTGGGAGATGCCGCCCCGCCTGCGGGAGCGGATCGCCCGCGCGGCGCGCATCGGCGTCCTCCTCGACAACGCCGGCGAGGTCGCCTTCGACGTGCCCCTCCTGTCGCGTCTCTCCCGGGAGGGAAAGTCGCTCTGGATCGGGGTGAAGGGCGGGCCGGTGATCGACGACCTGACCGAGGCGGAGGCGCGCGGGATCGGGCTCGCGGCGTTCGGGGAACTCGTGTCCAACGGCAACCAGGGGGTGGGGACCGACCTCGACCTCTGCCCGGACGAGTTTCGGTCCCGGATCGCTTCGTCCGACCTCGTCATCTCGAAGGGGCAGGCCAACTTCGAAACGCTGGTCGGACGGGTGCGCCACGCCTACTTCCTCCTGCGCTGCAAATGCCCGGTCGTCTCCCGGGCGCTCGGCCGGGAGGAGGGCGAGATGATCGTGCTGGACGGGGGGGCCGCCGCGTGACGCGGCTCGTGCGCTTCGACCGGGCGAACGTCTCGTTCTTCCCGCCGGGGGTGACCGAATCGCTGGTTGCGGGCGGAATGGCGATCTTCCCGACCGACACGCTGTACGGGCTCGGCGTGGATCCGCGCTCGCCTGCCGGTCTTGCCCGCCTGGCCGCGGTCAAGGGACGGGAGGGCGGCAAGCCGATCCCGCTGCTCCTGGACGAGGCCGCGCGCGCGGGTTCCTACGCGGCGGACGTCGGCGCCGACGCGGCGCGCCTGATGGAACGGTTCTGGCCCGGCGCTCTCACCATCGTTCTCCCGTCGCTTCCCTCGGTGCCGGACGCCGTCACGGGCGGCGGCGGGACGGTCGGACTGCGTGTTCCCGATCACGCGGTCCCGAGGGCGATCGCCCGGTCGCTCGGCGGGGCCGTGACGGGGACGTCGGCCAACCGGGCCGGGAATCCGGGGATCTGGCGCGACGCGGAGGAGATCGTCAGGGAATTCACCGGGGAGGTGGACTGGGTCCTTTGGGACGGCCCTTCGCCCGGCGCGTCGGCCGGCCGGGCGCCGGGAGCGTCCACAGTCGTCAGGGTCGAGGAAGGCCGCGTGGTTCTTCTCCGGGAAGGCGCGATCCCGTTCCGGACAGTCGCCGAATTTCTTTCGAGGGGGTAGGTCCATGGCCATCGTTTCGCCGTTTCGCGGGATCCATTACGACGTGTCGCGGGTTGGTGAGCTGTCGAAGGTCATCGCGCCGCCCTACGACGTGATCTCCCCCGAGGAAAAGGAAGCGCTTCACCGGCGCCATCCGCGCAACATCGTCTGGATCGACTTCGGAATGGACAAGGAGGGCGACGGCCCGTCGGAGAACAAGTACACGAGCGGAGCCAGCCTATACAACCAGTGGCTCTCCGAGGGGACTCTCGTCCGGGACAAGGCCCCCTCCCTTTACTATTACGAGCAGGAGTTCGCCATCGCGGGCCGGGGGAGTTTCATCCGCAAGGGATTCCTCGGCGCGCTGCGGCTCTCGGCGTTCGGGGAGGGGATGGTCTACCCCCACGAACGGACGCTGTCCCGGCCCAAGGAGGACCGCCTCGCCCTGATGCGGACCACCGAGGCCAACATGAGCCCGATCTTCGGACTCTACTCCGACCCGTCCGACGCGGTGGCCAAGGCTCTCCGCAAGGGGTCGGGGAAGCAGCCGGACTTCTCCGCCGTCGACGACCTCGGGATCAAGCACCGGGTCTGGCGGATCGACGACCCCGCGGTCCTGTCCGCGACGCTTAGGAAATTCGCCGACAAGAAGGTCTTCATCGCCGACGGGCATCACCGGTACGAGACGGCGCTCGCCTTCCGGGAAGAGATGCGAAGGAAGCACGGCTCCCGCGACGACGCCGCGTACGAACACGTCCTCATGTTCCTGTGCAACATGGACGACGAGGGGATCGTGATCCTTCCCACCCACCGCGGGATCCATTCCCTGGCGGGTTTCTCGGAGGAGGCGCTCGCCGCGAAGATCAGGCCCCTGCTCCCGATGGAAACGCGGGACGGCTCGCCCGACGACGCGATGAGGGCCGTCGCGGCGGCCGGGACAAGGGGCAAGGCGATCGCGTGGAGCACCGGCGGCAACCGGTTCCATCTCGTCGCGTTCCCGGACCCCGCGCGCTTCGCCGCGGAGCGATTGTCGAAGTTTCCTCCCGAGCTGCGGACCCTCGACGTCGTCCTCCTCCACGGCTTCCTCCTGGAGCAGCTCCTCGGCATCTCCGCCGAGGAGGTGACCGCGGGGCGGTACGTCAAGTATTACAAGGAGCCGGCAAGGGCGGCCGCCGAACTCGCATCGGGCGCGATCCAGGCGGGATTTTTCATGAACCCGGTCACGGTCGAGGAGTTCCGTGCCGTGTCGCTCTCGGGGAACGTCCTTCCCCAGAAATCGACCTTCTTCTACCCGAAGATCCTGACCGGCCTCCTGATCTTCTCCGTCCGGGGAGATGACCGGGTCCCGGCCTAGCCGGGCGGGCGGGGACGAGCCCCCTTCCGCGGGGGACCCCGACCGGCTCGCGTTCGCATCGCTCGTCGTCCGGCAGCCGCGGCGCGGGTACCGCTTCTCCATCGATTCCGTCCTTCTCGCGGACTTCGCCGCTCCCCTGTGCGGGGAGTCGGTCCTGGACCTGGGGACCGGCTCGGGCGTCGTCCTCCTCCTTCTGGCCCGGCTCTGCCCCGGGATGTCGCGCGGCGTGGGAGTGGAGCTCCAGCCGGAGCTGCTCGAATTCGCCCGCGCGAACATCGAGGCGAACGATCTGTCGGTGCGGCTTTCGGCGCTGCCCGGCGATTTCCGGGGGACGATCCCCGGCGCGCCCGCCGGCTCCTTCGACCTCGTCGTCTCGAACCCGCCCTACCGGCCCCTCGGCGAGGGGCGAAGAAACCCCGACAGCCAGAAGGAGATCGCGCGGCACGAGGTGGCGTGCACGATGGCCGACGTGTTCGGCGCCGCGGCCCGCTTTCTGTCCCCCCGGGGCCGGTTCGCCGTTCTCGGGCTTCCGCGCCGCCTCCCGGAGCTTTTCGCCCTGGGCGCCGCCTCGGGGCTGTTCGCCGGGAGACTCCGGTTCGTCCACCCGTTCCCCGGGCGTCCCGCCAACCTCGTCCTGGTCGCCGGGAGCCGGCGCAGGGGAGGGGGCCCCGAGGTCGTTCCCCCGCTCTGCGTCTACGAAGCGCCGGGGCGCTATTCCCCGGAGGCGCTGGCGGTCTTCCGCGGGCTCCTCGGAAAATGACGGCCGCCCCGCGCGGCGCGGGCGCGCAGCTAGTGAATGGTCATTCATTCAGTCGTTGACACCGTCGCCGAATCGCAGTAAAAGGGAAGTCTGGACGATGTCACGCGCGGGAGGTGGGCCATGGCGGTTGCGGAATCCGTCCCGAAGGGCGGCGAATACCTGATCTCCGAGGCGTCCCCGAAGGACGTCTTCACCCCGGAGGATTTCACCGACGAGCAGAAGCAGCTCGGGGAAACGGCCCGGCAGTTCGTGGTCAACGAGGTCCTTCCCAACATCGAGAAGCTCGAAGAGCACGACTTCGACCTGATGGTCAGGCTCCTGAAAAGGGCCGGGGAGCTCGGGCTCCTCATGATCGATGCGCCCGAGGAGTACGGCGGGCTTTCCCTCGACAAGGCGACGGGCACGATCGCCGCAGAGGCGGTCTCCCTCTACGGCGGGTTCGCGACCGCCTACAGCGCCCACACGGGCATCGGCACGCTGCCGCTCGTCTATTACGGCACGGCGGCGCAGAAGGAGAAATACCTCGGGAAGATCATCACCGGGGAATGGATCGCCGCCTATTGCCTGACCGAGCCGAACTCCGGGAGCGACGCCCTGGGGGCGAAGACGAGCGCCGTCCTCTCGGAGGACGGAAAGCACTACATCCTCAACGGGACGAAGCAGTTCATCACGAACGGCGGCTTCGCGGACCTCTTCACGGTCTTTGCCAAGGTGGACCGCGAGCGATTCACCGCGTTCCTCGTGGAGAGGACGTTCCCGGGCGTGTCGCCCGGCCCCGAGGAGAAGAAGCTCGGGATCAAGGGGTCGTCGACGACCCCGCTGATCCTCGAGGACGCCAGGGTTCCCGTGGAGAACGTGCTCGGCGAGATCGGCAAAGGGCACAAGATCGCCTTCAACGTGCTCAACGTGGGCCGCTTCAAGCTCGGGGCGAACGTCGTCGGGGGCGCCAAGGCGGCCTTCGTCGAGGGAGTGAAATACGCCAACGTGCGCAAGCAGTTCGGGGTCCCGATCGGGTCGTTCGGCGCGATCAAGGAGAAGATCGCCGATTCCCTCGCCGGGATCTTCGCCGCGGAGTCGCTGGTCTACCGCCTCGCGGGGCTCATCGACGCCCGGCTGGCGTCCATCGACAAGGCGCGCCCGGACTATTACGAGGCGTACCAGCAGGGGATCGAGGAGTACGCGATGGAGTGCGCCATCGCCAAGGTGTTCTGCAGCGAGAACCTCGACCGCGTGGCGGACCACGTGGTCCAGATCCACGGCGGGTACGGGTTCATCCAGGAGTACGCCGCGGAGCGGTGCTACCGGGATTCGCGGATCAACCGGATCTTCGAGGGGACCAACGAGATCAACCGGATCCTCATACCGGGCGTCCTGCTCAAGCGGGCGATGAAGGGCGAGATCCCGCTCCTGCCGGAGGTGATGAAGGCGGTCGAGGCGATGAAATCCCCCGTCGCCGCGGCGACGGACCCGGCCGACCCGTTCGCGGCGGAAAGTGCGCTCCTGCGGAACCTGAAGACGGTCTTTCTCGTCGTGGCCGGCGCGGCGGTCCAGAAGCACGCGGACAGGATCAAGGACGAGCAGGAAATCCTCATGGCGGTCGCCGACATCGCGATCGGCATCTTCGCGATCGAGAGCGCGGTCCTGCGGGCCCGGAAGATCGGCGGTACCTTGAGCGACGCCCGGCGGGCCCTGGTCGCGGCGGCGGTCCGGACATTCGCCTTCAACGCGTCCGAGGCCGCCGCGACGTCGGCGCGCAAGGCCGCCTTCCTCGTCGAGGACGGCAGGAAGCTTTCCCGGCTCCTCGAAGGGATCGGGCGGCTTTCGGCCTACGACGCCACGGGGCTTCTCCAGGCCAAGCGGCTCCTGGCGGACGCGTCGCTCGAGTCGGAGAAGTACATCTTCTGAAAAGCCCAGGGACGTTCCTGGACTTTTCGCAAAGTCCAGGAACGTCCCCCGACTTTTCGCAACGTTCAGGGACGGTCCCGACCTTTTCGTCCCCCGGGTTTCCGGGACGCGGCCTTCCGGGACAGGGACGAGAGGATCCTGCGCATCTCGGGATCCGCGACCTTGTCCATGCCTTCCGGACCGGGCTGCGGCGCCGGGTGGCCGGCCTCCGCTTCGGGCGGAGGTGCCTCGGAGCCCGGCGCGGCCGCGCGCGCATCCTCCGGCACCGCCCCGACGACGGCGCGGACCTCGCGCACCTTTCCGGCCCCGATCACCGCGTCGATTCTCCCGAGAATCTCGTTCCGGCACAGCGACATCTCCTGGGCCCAGGCCGGGGAGACGGCGCAGATCGTCAGCACGCCGCCTTTCAGTCTCGCGGGGCACGTCTTGGCCGCGAGCAGCGGACCGACGATCTCCTTCCACGACGCCGCCAGGCGCGCCTGCGCGGCGACGGTCGCCAGCCCCAGGGCGTCAAGGAGTCTCTCGACGGTCCTGTCGACCTTCTCGATCCCCATCAGGCGTTCTTTCGCCGGGCCTGCCGGATCCGGCCGCCCGCGAGCTGGCCGGCGACGGCGCAAAGGATGAAGACGGGAATGACCCATGGCGTCAGATGGCGGCTGATCCGAAGGAAGGCGATGAGCGGGATCGACAGGTGAACGTAGACGAACCAGCCGAGGGAATATTTCCGCCTGCCCTCCCTC
>JBLNEU010000133.1:0-6733 GCA_050263015.1 Deltaproteobacteria bacterium
GAATGCGGATTGCGCTGCGGCCTTCCCGGTACTTCGAGATCGGGATTTCCCGGTCGATCCAGTTCGGGGGCGAGGGCCGCGACGAGTCCGGGTCGGCCTGGTGGGACGTCTTTACCGGGACCAGGAGCGAAACGAAGGACAACGGCAACCAGCTCGCCGGCGCAGACCTCACGCTCCTGCTCCCCTTCCGAATACAGCCGGTCCAACTTTACCTGGAAGCGGCCGGGGAGGATTACAACCCCAATTACCGCGTGGTCGCGGTTCCCTACAAGTACGGCTGGCTCGCGGGCGTCTTCCTTCCCTCGATCGGCCGGAACGCGCGTGCCGACCTGCGTCTCGAGGCCGCCACGAACCACTGGGAGGGCCGGGGACCGATCTGGTACGTCCATCCCGACTATCCCCACGAATACAAGGGGAGGATCCTGGGGCATCCCATGGGGACGGACGCGACCGATTTCTCGGCCGCCTTCCGCTACTTCCTGCTCCCTTCGTCCTACCTGCAGGCGGAGTTCGGCCTCGCGAAACGACACGGGAGCGCCTGGACGGAGAAAATCAGCCGCCGCGGCGGAGTTTCGCTCGTCGCCTGGCTCACGCGTTCCGTGCGCGTGGAAGGCCGGGCTGCCTGGGAAAGCGCGGCGGAAAACGCCGGCGTGCGGGAGCCGGACGTCCTCGACGGGCTCGCCGCGTCGGCGAAGTTGGCGTTCGACCTCTGAGCCGGCGCCGACGGAGGAAACGCGGTTGAGATTATTCCTGCTGACGTTCTTCGCGGTCTACGGCGGCGTCCACGCTTACGCCCTCCTCAAGGCCAAGTCCGCCCTCGGCTTCGGATGGGGGACGGCGCTCGCCATTTCGCCCCTCCTCGCGCTTCTCGCGGCGGCGCCGGTCATCGTGCACTTTCTCGACCGCCACGGGATGGAGGGGGGAGCCCGGGCCGCCTCCTGGATCGGATACGCCTGGATGGGGCTGCTGTTCTTCTTCTTCTGGATGAACGTGGCCGTCGACGTCGCAAACCTCGCGGTCCGCATCGCGGGAGCGGTGACGGGCCGATGGGTCGCCCCGGTCCTCGTCGCCGGCCGGGCGCCGTTCCTTGCGCTCGCGGGGCTGGCCGCCGCCTTCGGCGCCTACGCGCTTGTCGAGGCGCGGCACATCCGCGTCGAGCGGGTCCGCATCGCGAGCGACAAGTTGCCGGCCGCGGCGGCGCCGCTGCGGATCGCGCAGATCTCCGACGTGCACCTCGGGCTCATCGTGCGCCACACCAGCGCCCGGGCCATCGCCGACGCGGTCCGCCGCGAGAACCCCGACCTCCTGGTCTCCACGGGGGACTTCGTCGACGGGGAGATCAACCACCTCGAGGGGCTGGCGGAAATCTTCGCCGGGATCAGCCCGCCCCTCGGCAAGTTCGCGGTGACGGGGAACCACGAGTTCTACGCCGGGATCGGCCAGTCTCTCGACTTCACCCGGCGCGCGGGGTTCACGGTCCTGCGCGGCGAAAGCGTCGCGGCGGGGACGACGCTGCGGATCGCGGGCGTGGACGATTCCGCGGGTGCGGCCTTCGGCGCCGACCTCCGCCGCCAGGAGGCGGACGCCCTCGGGCAGGCGCCGTTCCATGGCTTCACGCTTTTTCTCAAGCACCGGCCGTGGCTCTCCGCGCCGTCGCGGGGACTGTTCGACCTGCAGCTGTCCGGCCACACCCACGCCGGGCAGATCTTCCCGTTCCGGCTCCTCGTCCGGATCTGGTATCCCCTCCTGTCGGGGCTGCGCCCCCTGGACGGCGGGGGACTGCTCTACACGAGCCGGGGGACGGGGACGTGGGGACCGCCGATGCGGTTTCTCTCGCCGCCCGAGGTGACGATCTTCGAGATCGAGGGGAAGGGCGGAGACTGAGATTTTTCTGGAGACAACCGGCCCGGCACGCGAAATAATGGACCGTACACCCCGGATGCGGCAATCAACTATCAGAACGACGAGGAGGATTGCATGAAAAAGGTCGCCATCATGATTCTGGCTCTTGCACTTGTTTCGGGGACCGCCCTGGCGCAAAGCACCGCGCCGGCCGGCAGCGGGATCAGCGTCGACCTGTCCGTCAACTACGCGTCCGAGCCGAAAGGCGGCTTCGACGGAACGTTCGGGCTCGGGGTCGGCGGCAACCTCGATCTGACCAAGAGCTTCAGCGCGCCGCAGAACATCGAGATCCAGGGACGCGCGAGTCTCAGCTATTTCAACTGGGACGACGACGTGGCCGGCCAGGAGCTCGAATACCGACGGATCCCCTTGTTCATCGGCGGCCGGGTTCTCACCCCGGTGGCGCCCCAGCTCAAGCTGTACGGGCAGCTCGGCCTCGAGCTCTCCTTCGATGACAGGGACAACGTCGGGGCGGGGTCGGACAGCGACACCCACCTCGGGCTCACCCCGGGCGTCGGGCTGATCGTCCCCCTGTCGAACCAGTTCTACCTCGGGGCGGACCTTGCCTGGCACATCATCAAGGACGACTACGTCACCCTCGGGGTGACTGTCGGCTTCAACCTTCCGTAGACGGGCGCGGGGATCGGGGGCGCGCGGCACGCGCGTCCCCGGCCCGCGGGCGCGAGCCGACGCCCGGACCGGCGCCGCCGCGGACGCCGCGCGCGAAACTCCATCCCGGTTCCGGCTATAATCGGTCGGTATGGGGCCCTTCGTCTACGTCACGGACCTCCACGGCAGCCGCTGGAAATACGAGCGGACGCTGGCGCTCGCCGAGGAGGCCGGGGCGAAGCTGATCGTCAACGGCGGGGACCTTCTCCCCCACGGGAGGATGCACGAGGACCAGGCCCTCTTCATCCGCGAGTTCCTCGACTCTCACTTCGCGGCGTGCCAGGCCCGCGGGATCCGGTACCTGCTGATCCCGGGGAACGACGACCTGGCGGCCCACGATTCCCTCCTCGACGCCGCCTGCCGGAAACATCCGCTCGCGGCCAACATCGCCCGCAACGCGGCCTCCGTCGGTCCGTACGACTTCATCGGCCTCGACCTCGTGGCCGACTTTCCGTTCAAGCTCAAGGACCGCGCCCGGATGGACACGCGAGCCGCCGCGTTCCCTCCCCAGTCGCCCGGCGGCATCCTGTCGGTGCCGGGCGGGTGGAAGGAGATTCCCGACTGGCCGGCGTACGCGCGGACGTTGCCGACCATCCAGGACGAGCTTGCAGCTCTCCCGGCCCCGCGCGACCCGGCCCGGGCGGTCTACGTTCTCCACGGACCCCCGGCGGGTCTGGGGCTCGACGTCTGCCGGGGAGGAACGCGCGTCGGCTCGACGGCGGTCGCGCGGTTCCTCGAGCGGGTCCAGCCGCTTCTCGCGCTGCACGGCCACATCCACGAGTCCCCCGAGGAGAGCGGCGCCTGGAGGAGCGCGGCGGGGCGGACGGTGTGCATCCAGCCGGGCCAGGCGTACGACACCCTCACGGCCGTCGTGGGCAATCTCGAAGCGATGATGTTTACTCGGCTGGTCATCCCCCGGGAGGGCCGATGACGTTCCGGGCGATACCGTCGCGGCGCGCGGCGGCGGTCCAGATGCCCATCATCCCCACGGTGGCCGGCTGGATCGCCGAAACCCCCGGCACGATCTCCCTCGGGCAGGGCGTCGTCGGGTACGGTCCTCCCAAAAGCGCCGCGGCGGCGATCCGGGGCTTCTTCGCCCGGCCCGACCTCCACAAGTATCTTCCGGACGCGGGGCTTCCCGGGCTGCGGAGCGCCTTCGAGGAGAAGCTGCGCCGGGAGAACGGCATCGACGCGCCGTTCGCGCGGCGGATCATCGTCACCGCGGGAGCCAACCAGGCGTTCCTGAACGCCGTCCTCTGCATCTGCGATCCCGGCGACGAGGTCGTGCTTCTTTCGCCGTATTACTTCAACCACGAGATGGCGATCGCCCTGGCCGGCGCGCGCGCGGTGTGCGTACCGACCGATGAACGGTATCAGCCCCGCCTGCCCGCCATCGCGGCCGCGATCACGCGCAGGACCCGCGCGGTCGTCACCGTCTCGCCGAACAATCCGACGGGAGCGGTCTACCCGGAGGGGACGCTGCGCGCGATCAACCGGCTCTGCGCGGACGCGGGCGTCTTCCACATCAGCGACGAGGCGTACGAATACTTCACGTACGACGGCGCCGCGCACTGCTCCCCCGGCTCGGGGGGAAACGACGCCCACACGATCTCCCTCTACAGTCTCTCCAAGTCGCACGGGATGGCGAGCTGGCGGGTCGGCTTCCTGGTGGCGCCGGAAGCCCTCTACGACGAGCTGTTGAAGATCCAGGACACGAACGCGATCTGCGCGCCCGCGATCGCCCAGTGCGTCGGCCTCGCCGCCCTGCGCGAGCGGCGCGCCTGGCGCGCGTCCCGCCTGCGATCCATCGCCGCGGTCCGGCGGCAAGTCTTCGCGCGCCTCGCCGCGGTCCCGCGCCTCCTGACCGTTCCCCCGTCGCGCGGCGCCTTCTACTTCTTCGTCAAGGTCCGCACGGCCCTCCCCGCCATCCGGGTGGCGGAGCGGCTCGTCCGCGAGCACAAGGTGGCGGTCATACCGGGCGAGACGTTCGGCGCCGGGGACGGATGCCGCCTGCGGATCGGCTACGGGAGCTTGAGCGAAAAGACGGCGGCGGAAGGGATCGACCGGCTGGTCAACGGGCTGGCGTCGATCCTGCGGGCTCGTCGTCGAGGATGACGCCGTAGAGGTTCCCCTCCGGCGCCTGTCCCCGCTTCTCGAGCGAGACCTTGCACTCCTCGGGGGGCGGCCTGTCCTTCCGGTTGAGCGCCACCAGGACCCGGACGACCTCCCACGCGAGCTTTCCCTCCTCGGCCAGCCGGGTGACCTCCTCGAGGGCCGTGCGGTTGTCGAACGATTTCCTTCGGTACGGGCGGGGCGAGATGAGGGCGTCGTACACGTCGCACGCCGCGACGATCTCCACGAGGCGGCCCCGGAGCGCGGTCCCGCGCGGGTAGCCGGACCCGTCCCCGCGCTCGTGGTGATCGAGGGCGACGGCGGCTGCGGCGCCTCCGAAATTTCCCATGTAGTAGGAGAGCAGCACGTAGCCCGCCATCGTGTGGTGCTCGAGGCAAAGCCGCTCGGACCGCTTGAGGAAGGTCGTCTTCTTCAGGATCTCCACCGGGACGCAGATCTTGCCGAGGTCGTGGAGCGGCCCGGCCGACGCCTCCTGGAGGACGTCGCTCACGCTCCGCATCATCCGCCGGGCGATGGTGCTCGAAAGGGCGAACACCATGAGGACGTGGCGATAGGTGTACGGATCGGCGTGCTTGAAATACTCGAGGGACTCGAGGACGGGCAGGGGAAACCGGGTCTTCTCCATCAGGGCGAGCAGCGCGGCGCAGTCCGCCTCGTCCCCGAGAATAGTCGCATAGCTCCCCTCGCGCATGAACGCGGCGAGGTCGCGGCGGGTCGTTCCGTATTCGAGGAGGGAGATTTCGCGGTGCGCGGTCCTTCGACCCTCGGCCGCCATCTCGGCGAGGACCGCTCCCGTCAGGGCGACCCCCGCCGGGAGCAGCCGGCGACCGTCCATCGCGTGAACCGGATATCGCAGCGTCAGAACCGTCACGGGCCAAGGACCTCCGGCGACCGTTGGCGCGCTGAGACAACTGTAGCGAAATACGGGAAATTGTCAACGGCCATGAACGATATTCATTTCAGGGACGGTTGATCCACCAGACCCCCAGCAGCATCAGGGCCCCGCCCGCTCCCTGCGCCGGCGTCGGGCGGTCGCCGAGAAGGAGCGCCGCGAGAATAAGACCGCTGACCGGCGCGAGGAACATGAAGGAAGTCGCCGGCCCGGAGCCGATGACGCGGATCCCCTCCATCCACAACAGGTAGGCGATGACCGTCGGGAAGACGGCGAGGTAGGCCAGCACGAGCCAGAACTGCGCCGGCAGAGCGGTCCACGACACCGCCGCCAGGCGGGGCGCGGAGATGGCGAGAAGGACGGCGCTGCCGAGGAGCATCGACCAGGCGGTGGCCGGCAGCGCCCCGATCTTCATCAGCAGGGGCCTGGAGACGATGGAGTAGGCCGCCCACGACGCAGCCGCGGCGAGAAGCAGGAGATCGCCCAATATCCGCGTCCCCTGTCCCTGCGCGTGCGCGACGACCCCCCAGAAGAAGAGGACCGATCCCGCGAGCGAGATCGCCAGGCCGGAGACGCGCCGGACGCTCGCCCGCTCGCCGAGAAAGAGGATCCCGGCGGCGGCCGTGAGAACGGGCGACAAGGTCGGGATGATGACGGCGGCGTCGGAGGCGGGGGCGAGCGACAGCCCCCGGAAGAAGGCCGTGTTGAACGCGGTCACGCCGACGAGCCCCACGGCCGCGATCCGGCCCCAGGCGGCCCGCTCGGGTACGGGGCGCGCCGCGCGGCGGAAGAGGATGCCCGTCATCAGCAGCGCGCCGAGGCCGAAGCGCAACACGGCCCCCACGTCCGGGGGAACATGCAGGACGATGATCTTCGAGGTCGCGAACGCGCTCCCCCAGAAGACCATCGTGAGAACGAGCCCCAGTTGGACGCGGGTCCGGCCGCCCCCGGTCACCGCGTCTCCTCCGTTGACGATCCCTCCCGCCTCCGCCTTCCTCAGTGGCACCCCTGCGCCGGCGTTGTGCACGAACCTTTCTCGATCGGCGGCGTCGGGTTCCAGCTCAGGGTACTCACGATGGTCAGGTTCGCCGCCCCGGCCGGGAAGGTAGTGTTTGCGAGCTCCCCGAAGTGGCTGCT
>JBLNEU010000134.1:0-3471 GCA_050263015.1 Deltaproteobacteria bacterium
GCAGCCGCTTCGGACCGTGGCCGGCGTGATGTTCCTTTGCTCGCAACCCGCTCAAGCTGGCGCGATTCCTCCGGCCGACCGAAGCGTTTCAGGGTTTTTCGGCCTGCCGACGTCGCCGCCCGGCGACGCCGTTCATCATCGTTCACGGCGGGCGTTCATCGTCATTATATAGACCGGAGCGCCTCCGAGCGGGGGAAAAGAGCCGCGGGAGGATTCCGGGTGCTCCAACGCGGTAAGTTCGATATGCGTCCACGACGGGGAGCCAGACCACTCAATAGGTAGAACCGCCTCCGGCGGTTCTACCTTTTTCTTTTCTGGGCCCCTTCCCGGCCCCGGAATAGGGACCGTATACTCCACCGTGACCTCGGTGTCGGTGATGGTGATGCATTTGATGAACGTGCGGAGGAACGATTTCTGCCGAGGGATGGAACCCGACCCGATGACGTTCCGGTGACAATGTCCCCATATTTAAGTGCTTTCGGAACTCCCAAAGCAGATCTCGGCGATTCGGGGTGCTTACGATTGGGCGAAGCGATCGCTCCGTAAGGGGAGGACTGCGAATGGTATTGGGCATAGGTCATCAGACATCATGAATGGGCCCTGTCATTGTCACGTGACAATATGGAAAAATGACCTACGATGCGATTTGATTGATAAGGACGTCCAGCATCTTTTCCGTTTCATCCCGACTTGACTTCGGGTAAGGAAGAAAAATCCGGATATAGATAAAGGAATCAACCAGCGCCAATATCATTTTCGTGATGCATTTGACGTCGTCAATCTCGAATTCCCCCTTTTCGACACCTTCCTCCAACAGCAATCCGAGAATGACCGCGATAAAATTTCTCATTCGTTCATGAAAGGAAGACAGGGTATTTCGATGAGGATCCAGAACGATGGTGAAGAAGAAGCGTTGGTTGCTGGCGTCCTCGATGATGGAATCCAGCATGTTCAGCACGAACGATCTCAGTCGAACCCGTACGGTTCCCTGAGGAACCATGGAATGGAGGATCGAATCCTCGACCGTTGCGCACAATCGTTCCACCAGTTCGAGGTAGAGTCCTTCCTTGCTCCCGAAGTGGTAATAGAGTGTCGGCCGGGTCACTTCCGCAGCTTGGGCGAGCTCGCGTACGCTCGACGATTCGAAGCCCTTGCAGGCAAACAGTCGCAGCGCCGCATCCAGCAGCCGATCCCGAACGGCACTCCCGTTCTGTTCCGGGTTTCCGAGGTGGTTCTTGTCGATGTTCGACGGTGCCATCGTCCTCTCCAAATTGGGAAGTAGGATACCGTGACCCCTATCGGCCGGACGCGAGCGTCCCCGTGATCCGGTCGAGTTCCATCCGGGTCAGCCGGTAATCCAGGGAAGCATGGAGTTCCTCCGTTTCCGCCTTCCTCATGGCAGCGACCGCTTCGGAATGCCTTGCTTCGGTGGCCGCCCCGGCCTTCACGCGGTTCTCTCCAAGGCGAACGTTCTCCCGGGACAGAGCCAAGGCCTCGCGGGCGACCTCCACCATCTTCTGCGTCCGCTCCAGCTTCCGGTATACCTTGTCGATTTCCACCGACACCCGGTCTTCCAGTCGCGCCAGGTTTTCTTCCGCCTGGAGGAGTTGCGCCTTCCTCGCCCCGATCTGCGCGTCCCGTTTTCCCCAGTCGAAGATGTTCCAGCTGAACTGCGCCCCGAAGACCCCCACGTTTCTTGCAAAGAACGACGCGCCGTCCTGGTAGACGTGGCGGGCGAAAAGGGTCAGGTCCGGGATGTACTCGTAACGCGCGGCACGGACCGCAGAGCGAGATTTCTCCACCGTCTCGCGGGCCGCCGTCAGTTCCGGGTTGTTCGGCCGCGCCGTCCGGAACGATTCCTCCCGGGGGGGGAGCGGAAGATCCTGTATGCCGGCCTCGGTCACCTCTACAGGAGCGTCGAGCGGAAACCCCAGCAGGTCGTTGAGTTCGGAGCTCAGGTCCGCGATCCGGTGTTCGGCCGCGATCAGCGCCTGCCGGGACTGGAGCAGTTTGACCCGCCCTGCGTTCATTGCGATGTCGAGAAGGTTGCCGGACCGGACTCCTTCCTCGCTCTCGCGCAAGTCGTCCTGGGCGGCCGCCAGCATGGCCTGGGCGGCTTCCCTTTCCTTGGAGGCTATCAGCAACCCGAAATAGAGCTGGTGCACCGCGAGGACGATCTCGTTTTCGGACTTCTTCAAATCCGCCTTGGCGATGCCGCGATCCGCCCGGGCAACGTCGACGGCTGCACCGATCTTGAGGAGTTGGCTCAGCGGCTGGCTCAGCGTCGTCTCGCTGAGAAAGACAGTGTTGGAACCCTGATCGACGGAAACCGACTTGTCCGGAAACGGGGTGCCACCGATGGTTCCCATGCTGCCGGCGGGGATGGTCATGAACTCGCGGTCGGTCAGGTACACGTACTTGGAACTGTTGGAGAGGCCGGGGAAGGAGTCGGCGCGGGCCGCCTCGACCTTGCGATCGCCTTCCACCACTCTCGCCCGCCCGATCCGGAGCGCCTTGTTGCGATTCAGCGCCGTTTCGACCGCCCGGTCCAGGGTCAGGGGCGCCACCGGCTCCTCCGCCGAGGCGCCGCCCGCCGCCCCGAGCAGGGCGAATGCCGCGAGGATGGAGGCGACCGCGACCGGCTCGAAGGAACGGGACCGCACCACCACGAACAGCACCGGGACGACCAACAGGGTGAAGCACATCGAGAAGATCAGGCCGAAGGCGATGACGCTCGCCAGCGGACTCCAAAGGCTCGACCCGGAGAGGATCATCGGAGTCACCCCCACCGCTGCCGCCATGGTGGTCAGGAAGATCGGCCGCATGCGCCGCTTGCCCGCCTCCTTGGCAGCCTCCTCGAGCGAGCTTCCCTGGGCCAGCCGCTCGTTCATGTAATCGATCAGGATGATGCCGTTCCGCACGACGATGCCGCACAGGCTGATCAGTCCCAGGAAGGCGGTGAACCCCAACGCGTTGCGGGTCACGACCAGTCCCAGGACCGCCCCGAACAGCATCAGCGGGATCGAAGACATGACCACGAGCGGGTCCGATATGCGCTTGAACTGGATCAGCAGGACCAGGAAGATGGCTACCACGCCGATCGCAAGCGCGCCGAGCATCTGCGGAAGGGTCTCGTCCCGGTTGAACCGGTCTCCCCCGTATTCGATCCGGTAGCCCGGAGGAAGCTTGAGGGCGGCAAGCTTCGGAGCCGCCTGTTCCAGGAGATGCGACGCATAATACCCCTGCTTGACGAAACTGCGCACGGTCAAGGTCCGCACCCCGTTTCTCCGGACGATCCGGCTGGTCTGCCACTCCGGTGCAATGGTGGCGAAGGAGCGCAGCGGCACACTGGCGTGCGTCAATTGCGACGTCACGTAGGTGTTCCCGACGTCGGCGAAGTTATCCCGCGCCTCCTGGTTGAGCCGAAGCTTGATGCCGACCGCGCGGTCGCCTTCCCAGAAGGTGCTGACC
>JBLNEU010000135.1:0-2996 GCA_050263015.1 Deltaproteobacteria bacterium
AGCGCGATCGAGAGGACGGCCGGCAATCCGATCGTCTTTTTCATCTGCCCCTCCTTGTCCGGGCCGGGCCGGCCGCGGGATCGGGCCGGTCCGCCTGAACCGCATTCTATCCCGGGGAGGGGATTCCACGATCCCTTTTTTCACCCGAAGATCTCCGCGAACAGCGCCTTCATCGCCTCCCAGGACCGGCGGTCCGCCTTTTCGTTGTAGGCATACCCCTTCGAGTTGTCGTTCCCTCCATCGGGATTGCTGAAGCCGTGGACCGCCCCGCCGTAGACGACGAGCTGCCAGTCGACGCCCGCCTTGCGCATTTCGTCCTCGAAGGCGGCCACCTGGGCGGGGGGCACCGAGGGATCGTCGGCGCCGTGAAGGACGAGGACCTTCCCCTTGATCTTCGCGGCGTCCTGCGGCGCCGGCGTGTCGAGCCCCCCGTGGAAGCTCGCGACGCCCGCCACGGGCGCCCCGCTCCGGGCCAGTTCGAGGACCGTCGTCCCGCCGAAGCAGTAGCCGACGGCCGCGACCCGGGCCGGGTCGGTCATCGGGTTCTTCCTCAGGACGTCGAGGCCCGCCGCGGCGCGCGCGCGCATGAGCGCCCTGTCGCCCTTGTACTTGCCGGCGAGCGCCGCCGCCTCGGTGCGGTCCTTGGCCCGGACCCCTTTCCCGTACATGTCGAGCGCGAACGCGACGTAGCCGAGCCCGGCGAGCTGCTCGGCCCGTTTCCTGGCATAGGGGTTGAGCCCCATCCATTCGTGGACGACGAGGACCCCGGGCCTCTTCCCCGCGAGGGCGTCGTCCCAGGCGAGATACCCCTCGAGGACCGCATCCCCGTGCCTGTACTCCACGATCTCGGTTCTCACCGCGGCCCGCGCGTCGGCCGCGAGGACCAACAGAAGCGCCACCGAAATTGCGTATTTCATGCTGCCCCCTTTCCGCACCGACACCGCGCCATCGACAACGCGAACGGGGAAGGGATCGCCCCTTCCCCGTCCCGGTCTCCCGCAGATCTCCCCGAATTCACTTCTTCCCCTCGCAGCCGCAGCCCATGCACATCGCGACGATCCCCCCTTCCGCGCGGGACGCTTTCGCGTCCCCCTTCGTAATCTGGAGATGCCGCGCTTCCGGAACCGGATTCGCGCCCCCGCCTTCTTGACAAGACCGGCGGCCCGTGCGCACACTTTTCCGGGACCAACTCAGGCAACCGGGGGAGACGCGGCATGGCGCGCAAAGTCATCATCCTGGGCTCCGGATGCGCCGGATCGACGGCGGCGATCTATACGGCGCGGGCGAACCTGTCGCCGCTCGTTTTCGAGGGTCACGAGCCCGGGGGCCAGCTGACATTGACCACGGAGGTCGAGAATTTTCCGGGTTTTCCCGACGGGATCATGGGCCCCGAGCTCGTCGAGCTGATGAAGAGGCAGGCCGAACGTTTCGGCGCCGAGTACCGCGCCGAGAAAGTCGTCGGCGCCGACCTGTCGAAACGCCCCTTTTCCGTCCGGACGGAGGAGAGATCGTACGAGGCCGAAGCGGTCATCGTCGCGACCGGAGCGTCGGCCCGGATGCTCGGCCTCGCGTCGGAGAAGAGGCTCCTCGGGCACGGCGTCTCCACCTGCGCCACCTGCGACGGCGCCTTCTTCCGGAACCGCGAGATCATGGTGGTCGGCGGGGGCGACACGGCCGTCGAGGAGGCCCTCTTCCTGACCCGGTTCGCCAGCCGCGTCACCGTCGTCCACCGCCGGGAGCAGCTGCGCGCCTCGAAGATCCTCGCCGACCGGGCGGCGAGGAACGGCAAGATCGCCTGGCTGTGGAACACGGTGATCACGGAGATCCTGGACGGGGGCAGGAACGAGGTCTCGGCGGTCCGGATCCGCGACGTCGCCACGGGCAAGGAGGAGACGCGGTCGATCGACGGCGTCTTCGTCGCCATCGGACACGAGCCGAACACGAAGATATTCGAGGGGCAGATCGAGCTGGACGGGCAGGGTTACGTCGTCGTGCGTGACGGATCGAGAACGTCCGTCAACGGGGTGTTCGCCGCGGGCGACGTCCACGATCGCGTCTACCGGCAGGCGGTGACCGCGGCGGGGTGCGGTTGCCGCGCCGCCATCGACGCGGAGCGGTGGCTCGACGCCGAGGAGGCGAAGAAGGCGTCCCGGTGATCCCGCCCGCCCGCATGGACCCGTCCGCCAGGGCCAAGGGGGGGTCCGCGCGCGGCAGGAGGCCTCGATTCGGCCCGGTCGCCGCCCGGCGGCCCGCCAAAAAAAAGCCCCGGCGGAATCGCCGGGGCTTTTGTCTTGTCAGGGTGTCCGTTCCCTTAAAAAGGGCGCCGTTACCTCACCTTGACGACGTTGGAGGCCTGCGGCCCCTTGGGGCCCTGGGTAATCTCGAACTCGACGCGCTCCCCTTCCGCGAGCGACTTGAACCCTTCAGCCTTGATCGCGCTGAAGTGAACGAAGACGTCCGGGCCGCCTTCCTGGGAGATGAAACCGTACCCCTTCGCGTCGTTGAACCACTTCACATTGCCTTGAGCCACTGCACTTACCTCCAGTGATTTTGCTGCCGGGAATTCTGGGTGGGAGTACCGCCCAAACTCAGCAACTGGCTAGAAGTTAGCAAGCGCGGGACCCCGCGTCAAGGAAATAATCTCTTTCCGGGCGGGATTTTCCGCGGGGGGGCCGGCGGTTCCGGGCCGGCGGCCCGCGGGCGTCGTTCCCCATCGTCGCCGCCGTCGCTTTCGTCCGCTCGTTCCTTTCCGTCCCCGGCCGCGGCTTCCTCCTCGCCTTTGACCGCCTCCCTCAGGTCGTCGAGCCGCTCCGCGACGAGGCGGTTGAACGTTCCTTCCGGGTAGAGTCCGTCCGGGTCCGGAGCGCCGGCCGCCATCCCCGTCAGGATCTCGATCCCCTCCTCCACGCGGTCGATGGCGAATATCCGGAAAGACCCGTTCGCGACGGCCTCCACGACGTCCTTCTTGAGCATGAGGTTCCGGACATTCCGCTCCG
>JBLNEU010000136.1:0-4252 GCA_050263015.1 Deltaproteobacteria bacterium
GAGCGGCACGCCGCTGGCCTGCCGCGCGCGCCCGCGGGCCGTCCGACTCAGTGCCGGTATCGGGCCATCGGCCGCAGGAGGGACTCCTCGATCCGTTCCTCCCGCGCGACGACGCGGCCGATCGCGACCGCGACCGCGTCGGACGCCAGCCGTGCCGGCCGCAAGGCATTTCCTATCATAGCGGATGCGTCGCCCGGGTCCGCGCGAAAAACGACGCCCGCGAGCGCGATGCTCCCGCGCCTCCCGTCGATCCCGCAACGGGCCGTCACGCCGCCTTCGCCGTCGACCGCGGCCGCTTCCTGAGCCACAGCCAGTGGATGACGAACAGGCCGACGCTCAAGCATCCCATGAGACTGTTTTCGACGATCCTGCGCCGCTCGACGTGGCGGGCGGAATCGAACCTGTTCGTTCGTTCCGCCTCGTACATCGTGCGAAGGCCCGCGTCGTCCGGAACGTAGGGCGGCCCGGCGGATTTCACGTCTGCCGCCGGATCGCTGCCGTCGCTCCCCTCCGGCCGCCGCTTCTCCGCGGCGGCGCGAAGCGAGTTCATGACGTTCATCTTGTATTTTTCGAACGATTCGAGGTTCGATCCGGCGAGGTCGGCCGCGAATTTCGGGTTCCCGAGGTCGACCAGGGATCCGACGATGGACTGGACCGACGTCAGGAACAGGATGATCGCGGTCAGGCAGATGAAATATCCGTAGATTTGCCCGACGAGCTTTGCGGACTTCTCCACTTCGCGCCTCCGGGACTATCGGATGGTCGCACGTCTCCTCGTGTCCAGGGGTCTCCCGAAGGTTTTCGGCACGTTTTCCGGTGGACTTTAGTCGTGGGAGGCACTATTGATATCAATAGGCTATCCTGACAGCAAAATTCCACATGAAGATGAATCATGGATCGTTTTTCGCGCGACGCGCACACGGGCGCTGCAACGGCACGCGAAAAAAATGGCGGCCTCCCTCCGGAGGCCGCCCGGTCCGGCCGGCGCGGATCGCGACGGTTGCGCCGCGGTCCCGAACGCCGTTCGGCGAAACGCCGCTTCTACTTCGCCCCCGCGGCGGGGCCTCGCGCCTTGACGAGGTAGTCGACGATCGTCTTGGCCTCGTCGTCGGAGATCGGGCATCCCTGCACATTCTTCATCCGCGTCACGGTGGCGGTCCAGCCGTCCCGGTCCTTCTTCTGGTCCAGGGAGCGGCTCAACGGATGGCACATCGCGCATTTCGCCTCGAACAACGCCTTCGCCTTGTCGCCCGCGGGCTTGCCGCCCTTGTCGTCCGCGAACGCGAGGCCCGTTCCGAGGAACGCCATGGCCAGGATGGCCGCGGCCGCCTTCGTCTTCTTCATCGTCGCCCTCCGGTCGATGGGGTCGCGGTCACTTCTTTCCGTGTTCCGCGGCGAGGAACTCGACGATCTTGCCGGCATCCGCGTCGGAAATCCAGTCCGCCCTCTTCGACTGCATGTCCTTGACGATCTTCGCCCACTGTTCCTTCGTCTCGGTGCGCGTGGTGGCACGGTCGAGGGGATGGCACACGACGCACTTCTGCTCGAAGAGCGCCTTCCCTTCGGCGGCGGGTGAAGCCGCGGGAGCCGCAGGCGGGGCTTCTTCCTTTTTGGCGCATCCCGCGATCAGGACGGCAGCGAGCAGAACCACGAAGAGCACGAATGCGGCGCGCAGGCGCATACGGAGCATCCTCCTTGTGGGGATCTTGGTGCCAACCATCTTACTCCCGCCCGCGGAGGCGCTCAACACGAGAAATCCCACACGAGAAATCCCGCCGAAAAAGCGCGGCCGCCTTGTATTCCCTGCCGGATTGATTGTTAAATGAACGGATGATCCGCGTCCGGATTCCCCAGAAGAACAAGGAGATCGAGATCCGCGGCCCCAGGCGGGTCATGGACATTCTCGCCGAGGCGGGGGTCCGCCCCACGACCGTCATCGTGACGCGCGGGAAGGATCTCCTCACGAAAGACCAGCGCGTCGAGGACGGGGAGACCATCGACATCCTCTCTGTGGTGTCGGGAGGATAAAGGACCGCCGTGAAGTGCAGGAGATGCGGAAAGACGCCGGCGTCGGTCGACCTTCCGAGCCACCACGCCGCATTCTGCCCGGGCTGCTTCTTCGTCTTCTTCCGGAAGCAGGTCGCCGAAGGGATCCGGCGGTTCGCCCTCCTCGACCCGGACGACCGCGTCCTTGTCTGCGTCTCGGGGGGGAAGGACAGCCTCGTCCTGTGGGACATCCTCATGGAACTCGGCTACCGGACCGAGGGGCTCTACATCGACCTCGGTATCGAGGGGTATTCCGCCCGGTCCAGGGAGAAAGTGCTCGCCTACGCGGCCTCGCGCGGAAAGGATCCGATCGTGGTGGACCTGCGCGGCGAGGGCGTTCCGATCCCGGAGGCCGCGCGGTTCGGCAGCAAGGAGGAGTGCGCCGTCTGCGGAACGGTGAAGCGGTACTTCTTCAACCGGATCGCGGCGCAGAAGGGGTTCACGGTCGTGGCCACCGGGCACAACCTCGATGACGAGGCGGCACGGCTCCTGGGGAATCTCCTTCACTGGGATGGCGGCCACCTTTCCCGCCAGCACCCGCTCCTCCCGGACGCGGGCGACGGGCTCGTGCGGAAGGTCAAGCCGCTTTGGCGGGTGAGCGAGGTGGAGACCGCGTCGTACGGTTTCCTCAAGGGGATCGACTACGTGACCGAGGAGTGCCCGATGAGCGTCGACGCCACGTCCCTCGTCTACAAGGAGGCGCTCTCCCGCATCGAGGACGCGATGCCGGGAACCCGCATCAGGTTCTACTCCGGCTTCCTCCAGGAGAGGGAGAACGCCAGACTCCGGGACTCAAAGCTCAGGGACGTTCCTGAACTTTGCGCAAAGTTGAAGAACGTCCCCGGACTTTTTGCGGAGGGCGGCGAGGAGGACCGGCCGGCGGGGACTTGCGGGGAGTGCGGCGCGCCCTCCTACACGGAGACGTGCAGCTACTGCCGGCTGAAGGAAAAAGTCCGGAAAGCGAAGGAGCGTCGATGACCGATGGCCGCAATCCGAAGGGGCCGCTGCGCGCGGGGGAGGACGTGATCCTCGTCGATCCGAAGGGGGAAGAGCGGCTCCTGTCGCTTGCCCCGGGACGGAGCCACGGCACCCACAAGGGAAACCTCCTCCACGACGACATCATCGGCAAGGAGGACGGCAGCCGGGTCTGGACGGCGATGGGCGCTGAGTACCGCGTCTTCCGGCCCACGTTCAACCAGTACATCCTGAACCTCAAGCGCCACGCCCAGATCATCTACCCGAAGGACATCGGGCCGATCCTGCTGTGGGCGGACATCTTCCCCGGCGCGACGGTCCTCGAGGCGGGAATCGGGTGGGGAGCGCTGACGATCAAGCTCCTGGAAGCGGTCGGCCCCGGGGGGAAGGTGATTTCCTACGAGGTGCGGGAGGATTTCGCCGCGAGCGGCGCGACGACGGTGACGCGCTTCCTCGGCGAGCGCGAAAACCACGAGGTCAAGCTCCGCGACATCTACCAGGGAATCGAGGAACGGGACGTGGACCGGATCGTTCTCGACCTGCCGGAGCCGTGGCACGTCGTTCCCCATGCCGCCCAGGCGCTCGCCCCGGGGGGGATCCTCCTTTCGTACCTCCCGTCGACGATCCAGGTCAAGCAGGTCGTCGACCGGATCGGGGAGCAGGGCGGGTTCACGGAGCCGGAGGTCTTCGAGGTCATCCACCGCCCCTGGCACGTCAAGGGACAGTCGGTACGACCCGTCCAGTGGATGTTCTCGCATTCGGGATTTCTCACGGCGGCGCGCCGGATCTCCTGAACCGCCGCCCGCCGTTACCGCCGCGCGGCGAACCAGGCGAAAGTGCGGGACAGGCCGTCCGCGAACGAGACCTTGGGCGAGTACCCGAGGGCGTCCGCGGCGCGGGAGATGTCGGCCAGGGAGTCGCGGACGTCCCCCGCCCGCGTCGGCTCGAATCGGGGCGCGATGCGCCGGCCCGCCAGGCCGTAGACGATCTCGAGGATGTCCAGTAGGGACACCCGCTCCGCGCAAGCGACGTTGAACACCTGGCCGCACGCCCCGCGCGGGGCGGAGCACGCGAGGAGGTTCGCGCGCACGACATTCTCGATGAACGTGAAATCGCGAGTCTGCAGCCCGTCCCCGTATACGACCGGAGGGGTGCCCGTCATGACCGCCGTGATGAACCGGGGGACGACCGCCGCGTACGCGGACCCCGGATCCTGGCGCGGCCCGAAGAC
>JBLNEU010000137.1:0-4185 GCA_050263015.1 Deltaproteobacteria bacterium
CGGAAGAGCCGACAAGGTCGCGGTCGCGATCCGGTCGGTCGCGATCGAGGACGCGTCCCTTTCGCTCCGCTTCGAGGAGACGGAAAGGCGGGAGACGAAGTGGGAGATCTCTCCCTTCACCTTCCGCCTCTCGGGGATCGGCACGAGGCGGAACGAGTTCGAGATCGGAACGCGGGTCGAGGGCGCCGTCCGCGGCGGGATCTCGTTCCGCGGCACCGCGACCCGGGTGCTGGGCGCCGTGTCCGACCCGACCGTCTTCGACGTCGAGGGGACAGGGAGCGTCTTCGGCCAGGCGGTGACCGCGGAAGGGACGATGTCCGCGCCGAGCGGGGTGGCCGAGGTCGACCTGGCCGTCTCCCTGCCCAAGATCCGGATGGACGGGATCCCCGGGCTCTTCGCCGAGCCGCCCGCGGCGCTTCGCGATGCGAAACCGGAGGGGCTCGCCGCGATCGCCGTGAAGGTGTCCGGGAACCTGCAGGCGATGGGATTCGAGGCCGAGGCGGACCTGACCCGCGCGGGGTGGACGGTGAGCGATGACATCCGCAAGTTCATCGACGCGCCGTGCACGATCGTCGTCCAGGGGCACCGGTTCGCGGACATGGTCGTCGTCTCGAACGCCGAGTTCCGGTTCCAGCCGCTCCTCCTGATCGCCAATGCGACGTACGCTCCCGCGACCGGGGCCCGCGAGTGGTCCGCCGCCGCCCGCGTCTCGTCCCTGGCGGAATTCGCCAAGTCGCGCGGCACGGATCTTTCGAAGTGGTCCCCGACGGGACGGCTGACGGCGTCCGGGCGGGGGACGAAGGCGTCCGCCGATGCTGCTGACATCTACACCGTCGGGGTGGACGTTGGCGAAGTGGGGCTCCAGGTTCCGACGAGGCGGCTCGACCTTCGCGCCCTGAACGGCCATGTGGAGCTCTCTCCCAAATCCGTGTCGTTTTCCCCATTGACGGGGCTGGTCAACGGGCAGCGCTTTACCCTGCGGGGGAACGCGACGCTGGGCGCGTCGCCGACCGGGCAGGTCGACCTCCGGATGGCGTACCTGGACCTGGACGCCCTTCTCCCACGGACGGAGGCCGGGAAGTCGGGGAAGAAGGACGAGGCGGCGTCGAAGGAGAAGGCGGCGCGGGCGGGGAGGGAGGCGCCCGGGACGCGGGATATTTCCGCGCGGGCGACCGTGGCGATCGACGCGGGGAAGGCAAGGGGGATCGAATTCAGCAATCTGGCCGGGTCGGTCCGGTACGAGAAGGAGACGCTTCACCTGGACTCCGTGCGCGCGACGCTCTACGGCGGTGAGGCGACGATGGCCGGGCGCGTCGTCCTGTCGGGCCCGGCTCCCGACTTCCGGGTCAAGGTCTCGCTCAAGGACGTCCGCGCCGAAGAGATCCTCTCCCGCAAGACTTCGCTCAAGGATGTCCTGTCCGGCCCGGTCTCGCTGTCCGCCGACATCGGGGGCCGGGCGAAGGATTTCGCCGACTTCGCCCGGACCGCCTCCGGGAGCGGAGCGATCCGGGTGACGGGTGGTAAGATCAAGGGTGTGGATCTCGTGTCTGCCGTGGCAGGGCTGGCGGGGCTTTCGGGCGTCCTTCCGGCGGTCCCGGCAGACCGGGGGCGCGGGACCGGCGAGACGGCGTTTTCCGACCTGTCCGCCGACTTCCGGATCGAGGGCGGGAAGATCCGGAGCGATGCGCTCGCGCTCGTCTCGGACAAGCTGGGACTATCGGGGGCGGCGGTGATCGGCTTCGACAAGACCCTCGACTTCCGCGGCGCCGTCCGACTCTCGAAGGAAATCTCGGACCGGGTGCGGGGAAGCCGGGGAAAGTTTCTCGTGGGGCCGGGCGGCCGGGTGGAGGTCCCGCTCGTCATGTCGGGACCCGTCACTTCGCCCGCCGTTGCCGTCGATACGGACGCGCTCGCGCGCGGGATCGCGGGCGGCCTGATCCGCGGCCTCACGGAAAGGACCCCCGGCGCCGCGGCTGCCCCGGACAACGGGGCGGCGGCGGAGAGGGAGAAGAAGCCCGACGGCGCCAGGCCCCCGGGCGACGTCGAGGATCTCCTCCGGAAGCTCCTCCCCCGCAGGTAGGAGGTGCGCCATGGCGCGCGATCGCGTCCTTCTCGTCGTCGACATGCTCGAGGATTTCGTCCGCCCGGGGGCGCCGCTCGAGGTGCCGCGGACGCGGGACATCCTCCCGGCGGTGCGCCGCCGCATCGCCCGCGCGCGGCGGGCGGGGGAACTCGTCGTCTACCTGTGCGACGCCCACAGGAAGAACGATCCGGAGTTCGCCCGCATGGGGTGGCCGCCCCACGCGGTGGCCGGGACCAGGGGGGCCGCCGTCGTGAGCGAGATCTCCCCCGCGCCCGGGGACGTGGTCGTGGAGAAGAAGTCGTACGCCGGTTTTTACCGGACGAACCTCCAGTCGGTCCTGCGCCGGCGCGGCGCCCGAAAGGTCGACCTCGCCGGGTGCGTCACCAACATCTGCATCCTCTTCATCGGGGCCGAGGCCGCGATCCGCGGATACGACGTGACGGTCGACGAGGCGCTCGTGGCGGGGCTCGACGGCGCGACCCACGCCTTCGCCCTCGACCAGATGGAGAAGGTCTTCGGAATCCGCGTCATCCGCCGTTCCTGAAAACTCTGGAGGTCGGGAGCATGGACCAGATCCCCAGCATGGAGGAGATCCGACGGGGAGACACGACCGACGTCTATTTCACGAGGACGATGGAAGTCCTGCGCGCGCTCGGGAAGGACCGGGTCCGGGTCGAGGCGGAGGCGTTCGTCAAGAAGTTCCCGGACGGCTACGACTACGCGGTGCTTGCGGGGATCGACGACATGCACTCGCTGCTGGCCGGCCGGCAGGTGAACGTCCGGGCGATGGCGGAGGGGTCGCTCTTCCTTTTGGAGGAGCCGGTCTTCTCCATCGAGGGGCCTTACGGCGCCTTCTGCGAGATGGAGACGGCGATGCTCGGGATGATCTGCCAGGCCTCCGGGATCGCGACGAAGACGTCGCGGATCAAGCACCTCGCCGGCGACCGGACCGTGCTCTCCTTCGGGGCCCGGCGAATGCACCCGGCCCTCTCCACCACCATCGACCGGTACGCGTACGTCGGCGGGGCCGACGGCGTCTCGGTCGTCCGGAGCGCGTCGTTTCTGGGCGAAGCGGCGATGGGGACGATGCCCCACGCCCTCGTCCTGGTGCTCGGGGACACCGTCGAGGCGGTCCGGGGATTCGACGCGGCGGTCGGGCCGGACGTGCCGCGCGTCGCGCTCATCGACACGCTGCAGGACGAGAAGTTCGAGGCGATCCGCGTGGCCGAGGCGCTCCGGGAGAAGCTCGCCGGCATCCGGCTGGACACGCCGTCGTCCCGCCGCGGCAGCTTCCTGAAGATCATCAAGGAAGTGCGGTGGGAGCTCGACCTGCGCGGCTGCTCCCACGTGCAGATCATGGCGTCGGGCGGCATCGGGGAGGACGACGTCGCGGAGCTGCGCGACGCGGTCGACGGGTTCGGGGTGGGGACGTGCATCAGCAACGCCCCGACCATCGACTTCGCCTTCGACATCGTCGAAGTGGAGGGGCGTCCCTTCGCCAAGCGGGGGAAGATGTCCGGCGGGAAGCAGGTCGTGCGGTGCGACGCGTGCGGCCGCGGCGCGCGGCGCATCGTCCCGGAGGGGCGGGCCGCCTCGGAGCGCTGCGCCTGCGGCGCGTCCATGGAGCCGCTCCTCCTGCCCGCGGTCCGGGCCGGCGCGATCGTTTCCCCCCCGCGCCCGCCGCGGGAGGTGCGGCGGAGGGTCCTCGAACAGGTGGCGCGGCTCGAGGCCAGGAGGGAGGAGTCATGAGCGCGGGGCAGGGGGGCAACGGGCTGTCGGTCCGGACAATGGAGTGGACGGGCGAGGCGTTGCGCCTCCTGGACCAGCGCGTCCTCCCCCTGCGGGAGTCGTTCGTGCGCCTCACCGACGCCGCCGGCGTGGCCCACGCGATCCGGACGATGGTGGTCCGGGGCGCCCCCGCCATCGGCGTTGCGGCGGCGTTCGGCCTCGTCCTTTCGGTCAAGGCCGCCGGCCGCAGTAAACGCTCCTGTCGGCCCTCCTTCGGCGAGGCCTCGGCCGCGCTGGCCGCCACCCGGCCCACGGCGGTCAACCTGTTCTGGGCGATCGAGCGCATGCGGAAGGCGGCGGAAGGACTGCCGGAA
>JBLNEU010000138.1:0-4472 GCA_050263015.1 Deltaproteobacteria bacterium
GCGAGCACCGTTTTCTTCCGGTCGTCCGGGAGCGTCCGCACGAGCGTTCCGATCCGGTGCAGAAGCCGGCGCAGGACCTCCGGCGGCACGGACGCGCCGCCCTTGCCCTGTGCCTCGGCCGCCCGGGCTCGCCGCATGATCGCCCGGAGCAGGTCGGGGTAGTCCGCGATCTCTTCGACGATCCTCTTCTCGCCGTCCCCGGTCTCGATGTCGGACGTGAGCAGGACGCGCCAGAGCTCCTCTTCCCGGTCGCCGCCGGTCCTCTCCTTGGCGTCGGACTCGGCCAGCTTGCGCGAGAGCAGCTCCCGGTAGTTGTACGGGGACAGGGTGATTCCCCGTATTCCCTTCTCCCGAAGGAATGCTTCGGGCGATTGGGGGGCATCCTCCTCCCGGGATTGGTAGAGGTGATGCAGCAGCGAGAGGAGACCCGCGGGGGTGACGCCCGCGTCGAATCCCACGGTGGCCACCTGGCGCAGGTAGAGGGCCTCGGTCAGGCGGCCGATGAGCTCCTGTCCTTCCCCGACGAACTGGTTGTGATAGAGGACCTTGTCGCGGGCGATTCCGAGGAGAAGCGCCCCCCCCTCCTCGGACGCCAGCCGCGCGATGAGGGCGCCGTGCATCTCGGCCATCCGCTTCGAGAGGACGGGGTGGTCCGCCCCGTACAGTCCGGCCCAGTGGAACGTCTTCGCGAGGGCGAGGACGAGCCCCTCGATGCCGGCGTCAGGTCCCGTTTCCGGTGCGCTGCTCATACGAAGTCATATCGGGTGGATTACCGGAAATATTGCGGAAAAGTTAATTTCCGGCCCGCGCGTCGAGTACCCCGCGAACGGCCCTGGCGAGCTCGGACAGGCCATACGGCTTCTGGATGAACCCGTTTGCCCCCTTGTCCAGGATCTCCTGGGCCACGCCTTCCAGCGTGTATCCCGAGGAGAGCAGGATCGGCAGGGAGGGCGAAAGCTCCCGCAGGGCCTCGAAAGTCTCCTTGCCCCCCATCCTCGGCATGACGATGTCCAGGAGAACGAGGGCGATCCCGGCCCCCCGCTCCGCGACTGTGCGGCAGGCGGCCTGGCCGTCTTCCGCGGGCAGCGTGTCGTACCCCAGGGCGGACAGGAGTTCCCGCGCCATTTCGCGGATGCCGGGCTCGTCGTCGACGACGAGGATGGTCCCGGATCCCTTCGGGAACGGATCCCCGGGCAGCGCCGGCTTCCGGCTCTTGTCGCGCGTGGTGACGGGCAGGTGGATCCGGAACGTCGATCCCCGTCCCGGGGCGCTCTCGACGTCGATTCCGCCCTCATGGTTCTTGACGACCCCGTAGACCATCGGGAGCCCCATTCCCGTCCGCCCGATGTCCTGCCGGGTCGTGTAGAACGGCTCGAAGATGTGCCGCCGGCCCTCCTCGGTGATCCCCTCCCCCGTGTCCCGGACGGCGATGGTCGCGTAGTCGCCCGCTCCCCGGACGTGGTGGATCAGCGCTTCGCCGCCCGTGAGCCGCACGCTGCCCGTCTCGATGGTCAGCGTTCCCCCGCCGGGCATCGCGTCGCGGGCATTGAGGCAGAGGTTGAGGACGGACTGCTCGAGCTGCCCGGCGTCGCCCTCGACGAGGGGAAGCGACGGGTCGAGGCGGGTCCGGACCTCGATGGACCGGTCGAATGTCGTCGCGACGGCGGCGACCACGCTTGCGGCCACGTCGTTCAGGGACACCGCCTCCACCCGGTGTTTGCCCCGGCGCGCGAATCCGAGCAGCTTGCCGGTGAGCTCCTCCGCGCGCGTGGCCTGCTCCCGGATCTTCCGGGCGACGTCGGCGAACGGGTCCGCCGGGTCCATCCGCGCCTGCATCAGGGACGCGTACCCGATGATCGTCCCGAGGATGTTGTTGAAGTCGTGTGCGATCCCGCCGGCCAGCGCCCCGACGGCCTCCATCTTCCCGGCCTGGGCGAGCTGGCTCCTGAGGACGTCCTTCTCCTTCTCAACCCGCAGGCGGTCGGTGATGTCGACGCCCATTCCGACCACGGCCAGGAGCTCGCCCCCGGGGCCCGTTATCGCCTTCGCGTTCCAGGCCAGGCTGCGCTCGGCCCCGTCCCGGGTCCGGATGTCGCAGGCGAATTCTTCCGCCGCCCCGTCCTTGAGGATGTCCCGGTAGGCGGCGATGACGCGCTCGCGCTCCCGCTCGGGAAGGAAGAGCGGGAAGCCCTCCCGGCCGAGCACCTCGGCGGCCGCGTAGCCGGTGATCCTCTCGGCCGCCCGGTTGAACAGGATGACCTTCCCGTCCGCATCGAGCTCGATCACGAAGACCCCGGTGTTCTCCACGACCGAGCGGAACCGTTCTTCGGACTCGGCGACCGCCCGGAGCTCGCGGGCCCGGGCGAGGACGAGGGACGCCTGCTGCGCATACGCGGCCAACTCGTCGACCGCCTCCCTGTCGAACGCGTCCTTCCCGGCGGCATAGACGGCAAGGGCGCCGGCCGCGGGCGTCCCCGCGCCGAGCGGGATCCCGGCGACCGACCGGAAACCCCGGGCGAGGGCGCTGTCGCGCCAGGGGCCAAACCGCCTGGAGCGGAGCACGTCCCGGACGACGCTGGGCCTGCCTTCCCGGATCGCCCGGCCCACCGGGCCCTGTCCGAGGGGGCTCTCGTCCCAGCGGACAGCGATCTCCCGGAGAAAGCCCCACTTGTCTCCCCATTCGGCGGCGGGGACCACCGAGCCGTCGGGCTCGGCCGTGCCGATCCAGCACATCCGGTATCCGAGGGAAATGACCCCGACGGCGATGTCGTTGAGAATATCGGCCATCCGCTCGTGGGCGAGGAGGGAGGCGGTGACGTCGCCGAACCGCTTCAGGCGGATCGCCTGCCGCCGGACGCGGGCGATGCGGTCGTTCCGCTCGGCGAGGTGCGCGAGGCGCTCTTCGAGCTTGCGCCGGGGCGTCATCTTTTCCGGGTCGTCCGCCGGGGAGACGAAGAAGAAATTGTCGAGGAGTTTTCCGTCGTGGATGATCTGGGGGTGGGTGCGAAGCGCGTCGACGAGGACGTCCGCGGGAAGCTCGTCGACTTCGTGCACGCACAGGCAGAGCACGTTGTGCGCGGATACGAGGTCGTGCAGCCTCGCCTGGAACGCGTCGATCAGGTCGCGGCCGGCGTCCTTGCCCAGGACGGACGGGATATCCATGCAGATGCGGAGGGCGGAATATTTCTCCGCGCGTGCCAGGCGGGCGGCGGCGCGAAGCGATGCGATGGCCGCGTCCTCGAGCGGAACGCCCGCGCTGCGGCCGATGCGGGCGGAGACGATGGCGCCGCGGGCCAGCGCGCTCCCGATGTCGATCCCCCCGCCGCCGATCGCCCGGAGGATCTCGTCCCCGCGCGGCCGCGTGCAGCAGAGCATGATCTTCTCGCCGCGGGCGAGGCCGAGGCGGAGGAAATGGGCCACGACGTCCACGCGCTCCCGCGTGTTCCGGCACAGGAAGGCGACATGATCGTGGACGCCGATCTTTTCCAGCGATTCGACCGGTGGGGCGGCCATCGTCTCCGATCCCGGGCGTCGGGAGATTCCGTCGCGGCCCGTCTGTGGCGTCTCCACAAGTGCCGCAGGGACGCCTGTTTGTATACAGTATATACGGGCGGAGTCCGGCGGCCAGAACGAATTGAACGGGAATCAGTTTTTTCCGCGGCGGGCGAAGACGCGCGGGAAGGCCAGGGTCGCGACCGCGCAGACCCCCCCGGCGGCGGCGAATCCGGCGGAAAAGCCGAAGCGGTGGATCACCGCTCCGAGAGTGGCGGCGGACACGGCGAACCCGCTGTAGATGCACGTGTTGTATCCGCCCATGGCCAGTCCGCGGATCCTCGTGTCGACGGCCTCGGAGAGGAGCGCCCCGACGGCCGTAAACGTCGCCGCCATCGCGCCGCCGGCCAGGAGGAAGACCGCGTAGAGGGGCGCGGCGGACGAGAACCGTCCGACCCCGGCGATGCAAAGGGCGAATACGAGGCTCCCGGCGACGATGTAGAGGTCCCGGCGCCCCGTCCTGTCCGCCAGGTGCCCGATCGGGATCCGGAAGAGGGCGTTGGAGGCGGCCTGGGAGGTGAAGATGAGCCCCGTGTGGGCGACGGAGATCCCGCAGTCGCGGGCGTAAAGGGGGAAAAACGAAAAGAGGGCGCCCCACGCGTACGTGGTGAAGAACGTGGCGATCCAGCAGGCGAGAACCGCCCGGTTGGCGACGATTTCCCCCAGGTCCGAGACGAGGTTCGCGGACTCCGGGCGCATGACGGGAGGGGGCGCCGGCATCCGGGGAATCCCGGCGACGATCCCCGCTCCCACGACGGCCGCCGACACGAGGAAAGCCGTGCGATATCCGCTTGCCCCGATCGCGCCGCCCAGGCCCGGCCCCAGCGCCATCCCGAGGTACAGGGCGGACGTGTACCAACCGTATGCCCGCCCCAGGAAATGGGGCGGGGTGACGTCCCCGACGTAGGACATCATCGCCG
>JBLNEU010000139.1:0-6695 GCA_050263015.1 Deltaproteobacteria bacterium
CCGGGGGGGGGGGTGGGGACGGAAGGGATCATCCCACCGACCCCGCCGGGCGGGCGGGACGGCGCGGGCCCGGGGGGTCCGGAAAAGGAAGTCGCGCGCGGAGACTATTCCTCATGGGACCGGAGATTATTCCTCAGGATGCCGTGCCGCCGGCTGCCCCCGCGGTTCCCCCGATCTCTTAACGCGCCGTCTTTATTGGATTATTGTCGCGGCGTCGCGCGTGGCACGGCGGCTGCTATACCGGGGCGGAGATCGATCCGGAGGGAGGAGCGTGCAGATGACGGCGGCGAATCGGAAGGGAGTGGGAACGGCGGCGCTGGCGATTGCGCTTGTCGCGGGTTGGGCGGCGGTTTCCGCGGCGGGACTGCTCGACGCGGTTTTCGGGAAAGACCCCGCGGCGGCCGCAAAGGCGGCGGGCGTCGTCGAGGCGGCGGACGCGGTGAAGATCCCTCTTTCGGCCCTCGACTCCGGAAAGGCTCTCTTCCTCGAAACGCAGGCCGACGGGCGCACGCTCCATTTCTTCGCCCTCAGGAGCGTCGACGGGAAATACCGGTCCGCCCTGGACGCGTGCGACGTCTGTTTCCGGATGAATCGCGGGTACCGGCAGGAGGGCGACCTGATGGTGTGCAACAACTGCGGCCAGACGTTCCCGTCCGACCGGATCGGCGAGGCGAAGGGCGGCTGCAACCCCCATCCGCTGGCCCACCGGATCGAGGGGGGCAAGATGGTGATCCGGAAGGCGGACATCCTGGCCGGGAAGGATTACTTCGCCCGGAAGCGGTCGTGACCGCGGGCAAGGAGGCGACGCGATGAACATCCGGACGCTGGCCTGGAGAAATCTCCTGCGGCGCAAGTCGCGGGCGCTGTTCACCGGGCTCGGCATCTTCCTGGGGATCGGGACGTTCGTGGCGCTATCCACCCTCACGGCGCGCATGGAGGGAGCGGTCCGGGAGAAGCTCGACCGGTTCGGCGCGAACATTCTCGTCGTCCCCCGGACCGAGCAGCTCGCGCTCGGTTTCGGCGACATCGCGCTGGGGGGCGCGCAGGTGGCCCACGCGAAGCTCAAGGCCGGCGACGGCGAGGCGATCCGGTCAATTCCGATGAAGGAGCGCCTCCGCACGGTAGTCCCGTTCTTCCTCGCCGCCGCGGACGCGTCGGGGAAGGACCTCGTCTGGATGGGCCTGCCGGGGATCGAGATTCCCGCGGCGCGCCCCTGGTGGAAGGTCGACGGCTCCGCGGCCCTCGGGGCAGGCGAGGTGCTCCTCGGGTCCGAGGCCGCCGCCCTGCTCGACAAGGGGACGGGCGGCACGCTGACCTCCCGGGGGAAGACGTTCCGCGTCGCGGGCGTCCTCCGTCCCACGGGCGAAAAGGAGGACGGGATGGTAGTCGCCTCGATCCGTGATGTCCAGGCGCTCGCGAAAAGCCCGGGTGCGGTGACCTTCTTCGAGGTGGCGGCCCTTTGCAAGGATTGCCCCGTGGAGGAGATCGTGGCGCAGATCGGGGACGCCGTGCCGGGAGCGCGGGTCTCCGCGATCCGGCAGGTGGTCGAGAGCCGGAAAGCCGCGGTGGACCAGTTCCGCCGGCTGGGGCTGGGCGTCTCCGCCGTCGTCCTGGTGATCGGGGGATTGCTGGTGTTCGTGACCGTGATGGGAAGCGTGCAGGAGCGGACCCGCGAGATCGGCATCCTGCGGGCGGTGGGGTTCCGCCGCCGCGCGATCCTCTCCCTTCTCTTCTGGGAGACGGGGTGGATCTCCATCCTGGCATCCGTCGCCGGCGCGGCTGCGGGGGTCGCCGCGGCGGTCCTGGCGGCGCCGCTGTTCGACGTCGCGGGAACCGGCGTCCCGGTTCCGCCGGCCGCCCTGGGCGTCGCGCTCGGGACGGCCCTGGGCCTGCTCGGCGCGGTCCCGCCTGCCCGGCGGGCCGCGGCGCTGGCGCCGACGGAAGCGATCCGCACCCTGTGAGGGAGGAGCCTGCAATGGAGCCGATCATCCGGCTGGAAGGCGTATCCATGGTCTACGGGAACAACGGGACGCGCTCGGAAGCGCTCAGGGGCGTTTCCCTCGCCGTCGACCGGGGAGAGTACGTGGTGATCACCGGGGAGTCGGGGGCGGGAAAGAGCACGCTGCTCGCGATCCTGGGCGCCCTCCAGCTTCCGACGGCGGGCGCCGTCCGGATCGACGGCGCGGACCTGGAGTCCCTGTCCCCCGACCGGCTGGCCGACGTGAGGCGGGAGAAGATCGGCTTCGTCTTCCAGGGGTACAACCTTCTTCCGTACCTCTCGGCGCGCGAGAACGTCGCGGTCCCGCTGGCCCCCGCGCGCATGGCCCCGCGGGAGAAGGCGGCGCGGGCAGACGCCCTCCTCGCGGCCGTGGGTCTTTCCGGGAAGGAGGGGCGGCTTCCGTCGGAGCTGTCGGGCGGGGAGTGCCAGCGGGTGGCGATCGCGCGGGCGCTTATCCACGAGCCGCCGATCCTTCTGGCCGACGAGCCGACCGGGAACCTCGATTCGGCGACGGGGGAGCAGGTCCTGGACGTCTTCTCCGCGCTCCACGGGCGGGGCAAAACGGTGCTCATGGTGACGCACAACCGGGCGATCCTGCCGCGCGCGACCCGGTCGGTGCGGCTGTGCGACGGCCGGGTTGCCGGGGACGAACGGCTCGCGGTTTCGGGCCGGGCCTTGTAAAGGCGGGAGGCGAGGAATGGACGGCAAGGGTAATGAGAAGGGGTCGGAACGGTTGATGTCCGGGCCGTCGGCTTCCGGCGGCGCGGCGGAAGGCGCGCGTCCGCCAGGGGAGCGGCCAGGGCCCACCTGGCGGGCGTGGCTGCTTTCGATCGTCGCGGCGGTCGTCCTGTCGGTCGCGGCGACGCTGCTTTTCGGGGGATCGTTCCGGCTGCCGGCGGCATCGGAGGTGGCGGCGGGATGCGCCGCCGGCGGCCCCTGCTGCCCGCCCCAGGGCGACGGGACGAGGTAGTTCCGTTTCGCGAACCGGGCCAGCGATAATATAATGAAGAAAACAAAGGAATATTGCGCGGTGAACCCACCGACAGAAAGGGGTGCGCCAGTGGCGTTCACACCGGACTCCCGGCCGTCGGTTGCGGGGGCCCGGGCCGCGCGGACCGCAGCGGCCCTGCTTCTCGCTTTCGTCGCCCTTTTCCCGACTCCCGCCCCGGCTGCCGATGAAGCACCGGTGTCCGTGAGCCACTACGTCGACCTGGCCCTCCGGGGCAATCCGTCGCTGGCGTCCATGCAGGAGAGGATCCGCATGAAGGAGAACGCGGCGGTCCGCGCCGGCTCGCTCGACGACCCGAAGGCATGGCTGGGGATCAGCAACCTCCCCGTGAACTCCTGGTCGTTCCGGGAGGAGGATATGACGGGGAAGGAGATCGGCGTCTCCCAGATGTTCCCCTTCCCGGGGAAGCGGAAGCTCAAGACCGCGGTCGCGGCCAGCGAGAAGGAGCAGACGGAGTTCGACCTCCAGGAGATGCGGAACATGCTGCGGGCCGACGTCAAGATGGCCTACGCGGAGCTCGCGGCGGTCCGCAGGCAGGCCGGCGTGGTCCGCAGGAGCCGCGAGATCGTCAAGGAGGTCGTCGCGGTGTCGCAGGAGATGTACGCCGTGGGGAAAGCCACGCAGTCCGACGTGCACCGGGGGCAGGTGGAGTTCGAAAAGATGCGGGAGATGCTTGTCATGCTCGAGAGCCGCGAGAAGGGACTCGCGATCCGCCTGAACACCCTCGCCGCCCTGCCGCCCGGGCAGGCGGTCCCCGCGCTCGACAATCTCGCCGAATTACCCTTCGATCGCGGCCAGGAGGAGCTGCTGGCGCTCTACCGGGAGAACCGCCCCGCCCGCAAGGGCCTCCAGGCGCGGGTCCGGAAGGGAGAGGCCTCGGTCGCGATGGCGAGGCGCGAGTATTACCCCGACATCGAGCTGTCGGCCTCGTACATGCAGCGGGACGCGATGCCCGACGGGACCTCCCGGCCCGACATGTTCTCGTCGATGCTCCAGTTCACTCTCCCCGTGTGGCGGGCGGCGAAGCTCGACCCCGCGGTCCGGGAAATGAGCGCGGAGCGCGACATGGCCCGCCGCGACCTCGAGGCGCTCGACCTCGAGGCGGCGAACTCGATCGGGGGCGCGCTGGCCGCAATCGAGAGCCGGTCGTCGGTCGCGGCCCTCATCCGGACGACCATCGTCCCCCACTCGGAGACCGCGTTCGAGACGACCCTCGCGTCCTATCGCGTCGGGAAGGTCGACTTCCCGATGCTCATGGATACGATCGTGAACCTGTTGTCGCTGCGGAAGGATTACGAGGAGATGGTGGGCGACCTGCACATGCAGAGGGCGAAACTGGAAGCCGCCGTGGGCCGGGAGCTGGAATGAGGGAGGAGGAGGAAATGAATCCGGAGAAGAGGCGCCGGGGCGTCGGGATCGCCGTCGCGGCTCTTGTCGTCCTGGGCGCCGCGGTCCTGGCGTTCTTCAAGGTGCCGGCGTTCCACGCCCTGGTCCACCCGCACGGGGCGGGCGGCGGGAAGACCGTGAAGGTCGCGCAGGCCGCCGAAAAGTACACCTGCGGCATGCACCCGTTCATCATCTCCGACAAGCCGGGGAAATGCCCCATCTGCGGGATGACGCTGACCAGGATCGAAGCGGCCGCCCCGTCGGCGGCGGAGGGAAGCGCCTCGCCCCCCGGCGCCGCCCCGAAGGGCGAGCGGAAGATCCTCTTCTACCGCAACCCGATGAACCCGGGCGTCACCTCGCCCGTCCCGATGAAGGACGAGATGGGGATGGATTACGTCCCGGTCTACGAGGACGAAGCGGCAAGCGCGGGCGCGGGCGCCGTCGCAGGGTACTCCACGGTCAAGGTGGGCGCCGAGGCGCTGCGGCTGGCCGGAGTCCGGACCGCTCCCGCCGTGCGCGAAAAGATCAGCCGTTCGGTGCGCGCGGCGGGAAACGTCGTTCCCGACGAGACGCGCATCCGCCGCGTGCAGACGAAGATCGAGGGGTGGGTCGAAAAGCTGCACGTCACGTTCACCGGGCAGCTCGTGAGGAAGGGCCAGCCGCTCATGGACATCTACTCGCCCGAGCTGGTGGCCGGGCAGCGGGAGTACCTGCTTGCGCTCGAGATGCGGGACCGGCTGAAGGAGAACCCGTATCCCGAGGAGAAGGAGATGTCGGCGGAGCTCGTCAAGTCGTCCCGGCGGCGGCTCGAGCTCTTCGATGTGCCGCAGGGCGCCATCGAGGAACTCGAGAGGACGAAGACGCCCCGCCGCACGGTGACGCTCAACGCGCCGTCGTCGGGCCACGTGACGACGAAGGATGTCTTCGAGGGAATGCGGGTCATGCCCGGCATGGAGCTTTTCACCGTCACCGACCTGTCCCGGGTCTGGATCGAGGCGGACCTCTACGAGTATGAGGCGCGATCCGTTCGGGTGGGGCAGGAGGCGACCCTCGCTCCCGCCAACGACCCCGGCCCTCGCCTCAAGGGGCGGGTCGCCTTCATCTATCCCACCCTCTCGGCCGAGAGCCGCACGCTCAAGGTCCGGTTCGAGTTTCCGAACCCGGGTCTGCGGCTGAAGCCCCAGATGTACGCGGACGTCTTCCTGGAGCTTTCGCCGGCGTCTGGCGTCGTGATCCCCGACTCGGCCCTGATCGATACGGGCGTCCGCCAGATCGTCTTCGTGGACATCGGGGAGGGGAGTCTCGAGCCGCGGGAGGTGAAGGTGGGCGTCCGGGGCGACGGGAAGGCGCAGATCCTCTCCGGCGTCAAGGAGGGTGAGCGCGTTGCCGTGCGGGCCAACTTCCTGCTCGACTCCGAATCGAGGCTCAAGAGCGCCCTCTCCGGGATGACCGGGGGCGGGTCCGCGCCGCCGCCGTCCCGGGGCCAGCCGTCATCGGGTAGCCACACGGGCCACGGGGGCGGGCAATGATCTCCGGCGGCGCCGGACCGTCCGGCGGGCAGGAGAAGGAGACCTTCATCCAGCGGGTGATCGGGTTCTGCGCGGTCAACCGGTATCTCACCCTCCTGGCCGTGTCCATAGCGTGCGTGCTCGCCGTCTACACGCTCAAGGAGATCCGCCTCGACGCCCTTCCCGACCTGTCGGACACCCAGGTGATCGTGTATTCAAGGTGGGACCGGTCCCCCGACATCATCGAGGACCAGGTGACCTATCCCATAGTGACGGCGCTTCTCGGCGCTCCGAACGTCAAGGCCATCCGGGGTTTCTCGGATTTCGGCTTCTCGTACGTCTACGTGATCTTCCAGGACGGCACGGACATCTACTGGGCGCGCTCCCGGGTGCTGGAGTACCTGTCCAAGATCCAGTCCCGCCTTCCGAAAGGGGTCCAGACGGAGCTGGGACCCGACGCCACGGGCGTCGGGTGGGTCTTCCAATACGCCCTGGTGGACAAGTCGGGCACCCATTCCCTGGACGAGCTTCGGTCGTACCAGGACTGGACGCTGCGCTACGCCATCCAGTCCGTCCCCGGGGTCGCCGAGGTGGCCTCGATCGGGGGGTTCCAGAAACAGTACCAGGTGACGGTGGACCCGAACCGCCTGGCCTCCTACGGGCTCCCGCTCGACATGGTCGTCGAGGCCATACGGATGTCCAACAACGAGGTCGGCGGCCGGCTCCTCGAGTTCGCCGGCGCGGAGTACATGGTCCGGGGCCGGGGCTACGTGAAGAAGCCCGAGGACCTCGA